>JAHYIS010000002.1 GCA_019429385.1 ANME-2 cluster archaeon
AATTAATAAACCTGATATCATCAAAATCGATGAATACTTTGGTACCTTCAACTTTTTGTGATATCAATTTCAAAAGAGAACTTTTTCCACACCTTCTTATTCCTGATATTACGATAATCTCATTGCCTTTTAAATAATATTCCAGACTCAGGTCTCTGTCAATAAGATCCTCCTTTTTATTGAACAGGACTTGCTGATCAATGATAATCTGACGAAGTTTATTTTTTTCCATTATAATGAATAAGTCGTATATTTACTTATATAGTTTTCGTTACCATTTAATAAGTACTTATAAAAACATATTAAATAAAAAAATATACTCTACCTCTATACATAATATCCCTGGATTGAAGTGTAGAAAAGGTAATAGATAATCCCCGCAAGAATTCACCAATAAAAGATAAGAAAATACCGATGATTAAAATAAATGGTATTTTCTATACTATTTCCTTGTATTTTCTATTACCCAACACCCAATTCTTATTGTCTTTATATCCATTTATTCAGGGGGTATGACCAGTTCATCATGTACTAATATCACCGGGTCGAACTGTGGTGGTTCGTACCATTTACCAGACTTGTTATACCAATAACCGTACTTCTTATATGTCCAGCCATTTGATTCGGTCCATTGGTCATACCTTTCATCATACCACGGGTCGTACAATGTGGCTGTGACATTCACCCTGAATGTATCACCAGACATTCCTTTTGCCACATTTTGAACGGGCAGGTAACTTTCATTAGAAGGTTTATTGTTTGACAGTTCGATGACTGCCATGGGCCTTTCCCTCCAGCTTGAAAGTGTTGCTATTCCCGATGATCTAAAATGGTAAATTTTAGTATCGTTTGACATGACATTTCCTGTTTCATCATCAATTATTGTTATTTGTACAGGAATATCGTAATCATTAAAGCCAAGTGCTTTATCATTGATGATGTAGCCATATATTTTGTAAATATCATAATCATCAGTAGTTTCTTTTCTGTACGAAAGTTGTACCGATAGCTCTGGTCGTTGTGGGACCGGAACAGTGACGTTAACCGAATCTGTATCAATAAGCTGACCATTCTGATATACACTCACCTTTACATTGTGCGTACCTGTCACCAGGTAACCGAGGAAAAAATGTTCAGTGTTATTACCAGGAAGGAGGGTAAGTTTGCCATACGGGTTTTGTGGATTGATATATTTAGCACTGGTCCCATTTTCACTAATAAAAGCATTCTCAATCTCAATGCTTACGTCAACCGGAGTCAGAACATTGTTTCGAAGGGTAACGGTCAACTCACCTGATTCTCTCAGTCCGAGAGAATGTGGTGCGTCTAATTTTACGATTTTCACATCATCACCGATCGAGTAATAGTAAAGTAGGCCGATGGCAGCAATCAGTATTACAACGGCAACGGAAATTACATATTCTTTTCTCATTTCTTTTCACCTCTGATATCGTCTGCCAACGAGATTTGATTGGTGAGGCCATATTTGCTTTTGGTTACAATGCCGCGCCGCTCAAGGTTCATCAGGATTCGCGAGACCTTGGCCTTTGAAAAATCAAGAGAGTTTACAAGTTCGTTCTGGAGGATATCTCCACCATTTTCCATTATGATTGAAACAGCCTTTTTTTCATCTCCCTCAAGAGCACGCAGGATTACGTTAATCTGTTCAGGGTTCTGTGGTTTTGAATCTGGGTCAGGCGCTATTTTCTCGGGAGTATTAATCAGTACATGCCCAATCTGAGGAACTTTAAGGCAAAATAGTATCTGGGATACTGCCACTCCACCCATCAGTCCTATCGCAAGCAGTATATAAGCATCTTTTGTGGTGTAAGAATAGGGAATCTCAATGACCTTGAAGGTGTCACCTTCGATCTGTATCACCACAGGGGCGCTTACAAGCAGCATATTGATTGTAATTATACTCAATAGGATAAACACTGCAAATGACAGGATCAGTCTTGTACGGCACTTCATCAATCGTATTATCTCATCTGGCATACTAAAAGATTATTGATTGAAACAAATGTTATAATTAAAGTATGACGACAGGCAAAAAGGTATCATATTTTTGAAACCACATCCTATCAGTGCAGGAATATCAATCAAGCCAGAATGAATCCAATTCTATAATATTCGCCATACACTTTGACATTATATGAAGCCTTTTCACCTAGAAATCCACGGATTTCATTCCATTTATCAGGTTTCACCTTGATAACTCTCTGGCTTATTATTGCATCTTTCAGTTCCGGATATTCTTCCATTTCTTCTTCAGTTAGAACAACGAATTCATCGGGTGCGGTCTGCAATTTATGGGCATCGATATATTTTGCATTATAGTGGGAATATGCACCCCACATGAAAAAACCACTAAAGACTAACATTAGTGTGATAAAAGAAATTGAAAATGCCTTAAGTGCAAAAGTAAGGGACCATTCCTTAGAAATGAACAGTCCGGTCACAAATAAAATTGCATAAATCAATACAATCAACAGCATTTCTCCAGTGCCATGTATTCCGACAGCAGAAAAATTATTTATAAATCCTTGAGAGAATTCACCTATCAAAAAAGCCAGGATACCTATTCCAAAGAAAATGAAGTATTTTTTTGGCATATTGTGTGAATTTTTCATATTTTTTTCCCCACATATATTCCCGGTTAAGAATATCAATCTCAAAGTACCCGTGTGGTGGTCTCAAGTTCAAGTCCTTTGGATGTGATTTCGAAACTGATGAACCGGTTCGGCACAATAAGTCCCCGCATTTTCCTTATGACCAGCCCCCGCTCTATCTGGGAACCTCGCTCTTTTACATAGAACTCGATTACACCATCTGCCATGTATTTCAGCGTATTTATTGTAATTTCATCATGCAAACCTTGCCCCACCAGCACGAGATGAATACCGCCGGTAAGTTTACCGATAGATGACATAAGTTCAATAACCTCAATAACTGAATTAATGTCATAGGTCCTGAGGAAATATGATATGGAATCAAGGATACCCCTGTACTTTGGACCGTGGTTCTGGGTAATGGTGTTCTTTAACTGGCTGATGGGATCGGTCCTCTGCTTCAGGAACTCTTTGGGAGACATTTTACTTTGCAATTCTGCAGGGAGAATACTGATAAACCTCGGGGTATAGACATCGATGAATTCAGCATTTCCTCTTTTTTCATATTTTTCAATATCCCATTCGAATTGTTTCATATCCCCCCTTATCTCGGAAATAGAGTGGTCAGAGGAAAAATAAAAGGCATTCTCATCCTTTAAAAGCCCCCCGTACATGAACTGTTTTGTGAATATCTCAGCACCGGCTCCGGATTCGGCAATAAGAAGAAGTGTAGTACCGGGTGGGATACCACCTCCCATTTGCAGGTCCAAGCCTAACACTCCGGTTGTCATCAGTGATTTTTCAGGGTTTTCGAATGCAAAATTCATTTTTAAAGACCTTATTATATTTTTATAAATATTACGCCATAATGCTATAATAACTTTATTCGTTGTGTATATCTAAAATCCGTGAGCAATGTATGGAGCAATTATCATGAATATCAGCGAGGCCAGCATAAGAATTGCAAAGGCAGTGGCAATCTTCCCTGCTAATTCACCCATCTGTTCCCCTTTTCCGAACAAACGTGCAAGTATTGCATGTACGGTATCTTTGAAAACGTGTCCACCATCCAGGGGTAACATGGGCAGGCAGTTGAATAATCCCACATAGAAGTTCAGCCAGCCTATCCAGAGCAGGGAATTGGCCAGCCAGAATATACCGACACCCAGGGGTGCAGCCACTCCGATTGGTTCATAGAACATGGAGAGTGTTCCACTGAATCCCTGGAAACTACCAATAAATGGATTGGGGAATGGAAGTACCAGGATTATTACCCAACCTGCCACACCTCCCATCAATCCGGGTATCATCTGCAGGAAATGAAGGAGTTCCCTTGCAGGATATTCTCCCACAGACAAGCCTGTAGACCTTGAAATGACTACTGTTGAAAACTCGCTGATACCAATAAAGCCCTTATCTCCACCGGATGGGTCGCCTGTCAGGTTAATGGTATAATTTACGTTTCCCTTTTCATCGAGGATACCAAGGGTGATCTCCTGTCCCTGTGTGGTATTTGCCATGTAATTAAAAAAGTCCTGTGTATTATTTATTGAGATGTTATCGATACTGGTTATCAACATACCTCCCCTGAGCCCTGCATTTTCCGCAGGCATTCCAGGGACGATATTCTCGAACCTTGCCCCGCTGATGATGCCGTTCAATTCAGGATCTGGTGTCAATACCACATCCTGCAAATGTCCGTCTTTTTTTATTTTCAGGCTCACAGGCTCATTTGAAGGAAGATGATCAATAAAATGATAGAACGCAGATGCATTTTCAATCTGATTACCATTCACATGGGTTATAAGGGTAAAATCGGTCAATCCCAATTCAGCAGCCGGTGACCCAGGCACCACATCCGTTATCATAACATTCGTCACAACACCGATGTTCCCTATTACAATAAAGAAAAGCATAAAAGCTATAAGAGCGGTCACGAAATTGGCCATTACCCCGGCTGAGAGTATCCGTACCCTCTGTCTTCGACCACTTGGCTGTATACCTTGTTTCTCATCCGTTTTTTCATCTTCTCTTTTGTCACCGGATGTGCCAAAAAGCTGTTCCTCGTCGGGTTCAGCGAATCCGCCTATGGGAATCAGGACCATTATGATTCCCATCGATTTGACCTTTACATCTTCCACCTTGCACAAAATAGCATGAGAAAATTCGTGCACTACCAGGGTAACAATAAGTCCGATTAGACCCCATACCAGAGGTATGAACTCGTTGATACCGGGTAACAGGAAAATGTTCCTGAGTTGATGTAGTTCACCGGGAGGGGGCATTGTTTCCTGTTCCAGTGACGTGAACATTGCAATATCGGAAAATATTATCAGGGCGAACATCAGGAACATACCCAAAAGCATGAGGGGAATTCCCACATCAGCAAATACTCGCCAGAAACCCTTTACACTTGCAATACGGTCCAGAAATAACTGCCCTTTCGTAGTGCGGATCATCAACAAAGGACCGTGATTGGTGATATTGTACCGCTCAAGTATACCATATTTCTTCAATATAAGTACGGTCTGCCAGTATACGGCAAATATCAGCAAGATTTTCCAGTATGACTCAATGAAAGTTATGATAAAATTCGGTTCGCTCAATGATATGGGTCTCCAGTATACTGGTTTTTTTATACTTTAATAATACTATTACGTATCACAAGATTTTTAAACTTATTCATCCACTGTAATTGACAGATTATCATGTTCTCGATAGTATATGTTACCACGGGTAGCATGGAAGAAGCACGAACGATTGCAAAGACACTTGTCGAGATGAAACTTGCCGCGTGTGTCAATCTCTTGCCTATAGTGTCAATATACAGGTGGGACGGTATCCAGGAAGAAAATGAGGTAGCAATGGTCATTAAGACTACCTATGAGCAGATCGGGAACATTGAAAAGACCGTAAAGGAGATGCACAGTTATACCGTACCCTGCATAATCTCATTTAGCATCGATGGGGGTTCAACCGAATACCTGGACTGGATTGATGATAATGTAATGCCTGCGGGTCTTTTTATGAAAGAATGATAGTTACAGCAGGGCCATATGTTATCGTTATTCTTTCCTTCATTGTTCAAACATAGGCATGCTTCTTTTTGGCCCTATCATCATATCCCTGAAATTATTCCTGAGGCCTGTAGGAAGAGATGATTCACTGTCTATCTCAGATACTGCCACACCAAGTTGTCGAATCTTGTTGGCTAAACTCCTGGGACTGAAACCACCTACATGTTCGTCTATCAATTTATTGTTCGTAAAAAAAGGAATATAAGTGGCCTTGACACCTTGCCTTAACATCCTGTTCAGGTAGTAGAGTACGTTTACCTGTACTTCTATATCGTCTAATACAATGTTGGTTCCTGTAAAGGGCAGCCCACCACCCAGAATGAACAATATCCTATCCCCTGGGCGTGCTTCCCACTCCAGTTGCAGCAATTTCGCCAGTCCAAGGTCAAGCCTGGAGAGACCGCCCCCCTTCATTTTAAGGATATCCCTGGGCGTCAGCTGCCAATGGTTAAAGGGCCCCTGGACGTCATCATTAAAAGTTATGATTTCTATCTCATCCACATCCCTTCCCAGGCTTTCCAGTATTGAAACAGCAGCTATCTTGGCAAGTATATGCGGGGCCTTTTCAGGTTTCACCACAACACCCATTTTATTGCTTTGCCAATCAGAGGTCATCTGGAACGAATTGTCAATAAGGATAGCCAGGTTTGTACGCTTCTTATCTTTAACATGCGCTCTGGTCATAATGGAATCAAGTCGCCGCCCGTGTGTACATATTTCTTGAATGGTACGGTCCATACTAATACTGCCTTTACCTTCGTATGTCAGGTAAGCTGTCCGCCCGATCGATGGTGGAATATAAAAATTCATCCTCAGAAAACTGTTGCCTATCGAACCGCATTCCCGTATCAGGGCATTGTAGGTAAGGTCATGGGGGTGGTCCATGAAAGACACGCAGCGCGATGCCAGGTCACCCTTCATAAGTGGCTTATAGTCATCTTCGTGCTTAATATTTTTATCTTTACGCTTCCCTTTGAACATGTTCAATCACAGTTTATTTCCGATGCCCAATGCGATTTCCTGAACCAGCTTAATGGAATACTGGTCAGTTTCGTCGGCTATGATAATTCCCTGGTGAAGTGCAGCATCGGTGAATGTGTGTTTAACGTCAGACCCCTGTTTAATTGATAGATCACAATACCTGGACATCTTTATTACACCATCAGTGGAAAGTCCCTGCGGAAGGCTGCGATCTTTTTTCCATGCTTCCCTGGTCTGCTCTGCAAATTCCAGTATTGCTTCGAGTATCACTTCAGGAAGTAATGGGGTGATTTTCTTTATGACGTTCTTTTCTGTGGCACGACTGGCATATCCTACATAGATAGGCATGAAACGTCTCTTGAGGGCAGCACTGAGTTTGAATGTACCTTCATCCCCGAAATTTGCCGTTGCAACAATGATCCAGTCATTGGATTTTTTCAGGACCTTTTCCTGGAATTCCAGAGGCAGGGAACCGGTTGACAGCAACATGAACAGACCGGAGTATGCTGAACTGGGTGCCCTGGTGAACTCATCGATCAGGAGATTGCGCCCTGACTTTAATGCTCTGGTCACGGCTCCTTCTTTGTAGGTAAATTTTTCAGCAAGTTCGGCATTTCCTGACATTGCCAGTGGATGGAATCCTCCTATCATGTGATATTCGGTCATTCCTTCAGATGCTTCGACCTTGAGAAAACTATCTTCCCCGCCTCCCATCATCGTAAGTATGTGTTCGCCTATCGTGGTTTTACCATTTCCCGGAGGGCCATAGAACATGATAGGATATCCCAGTTCGATATACCTGAGTGCTCTCAGGATGGATTCATCCTGTCCTTTAACATTACAACCTTCAAGAATCCGTAGATAATCTTCCGTAGTTAACATATACTCATCTCTTGACCATGCATGTATTAGAAAAGAAATGTACTTCACTTAAAAGCAAATTCCGATTCCCGTTCTATCTGTTTTAATAATTCAGCCGCATTTGCTTTGGAGCCGATATCGTATTTGGAATTCAGGAAATCCACCTGTTCTCTCAGCGTACCGATTTTCTGGGCAGCCATGATTCTGTTGATCTTACCTTTGCCGAATTCTTTTTTGAACTCTTTCATTTCTTTGATTATATCCTCGAATGGATCATATTCTTTTTTGACGGCCGGTATAGCTTCCTTCTTCTTTTGAGTGATGTAGACGAAGGTGCCGTCATGTGCAACTTCTCTTCTCACACTGAAGGCATGGAGTGCAAATTCATAGACCGGGAATATGCCCATAATCAGTATCACATTCGGCAGAACAAAGAAATACCCTGTAGTTAAGGCGAAATACATAAATTGTGGTTTATATTCATTAATAAACAGTGGGAGTGAGAATGTTTCCAGGTTGGTACTACTTCCAGTCATTACAAAATACATCAGCAATCCTGCTAAAATGTAAATGAATGAAATCAAGATAGAACTTTTCAACACTTTTATAAAGCGTTTTTCGATGGAAAAAGACAGATCATTGATAATGGGACTCAGCAGCCGTACCCATGCTGTTGGTATGAAGGCCCAGAGTACGACCAGTATTAAGAACATATCAGGTCTTGAGTCAAAGAAATCCAACCCGAGAAGGACTACGGGAAAGAACATGGCTGCCAGTCCCATAGAACCGAATATTATGCCGTTCTTTCTTCCATCTACAAGAGCCACTAACACAGTAATGGTGTTTGCAATTGCAAACAATGTTATGGGTACGAAATCGGTGTTGAATATCTTGAAATATTGGGTGTTTTCAGGTTGCAGCAACTTAAGGTGTAAGTATGAACCAGTATATGTAGCACCTATGATCCAAAAAACGGTGAAACCTATTATGAGGTAGATAATACTCTTTATGGTATTATCTTTAACAATCCGCACATTGGAAACACTAAGACCTGATGCGATCAATAATGCTAAAAAGAGAATTGACTTAAATGATGCTACCGGGTTTGATGCAATAACTATGTAAGGCACCAGAAGACCTAAAAACGCAACAATCCCGACAACAGTGGATGGAATTGAGCCATGGATAATCTGTTTTTCACGAACTGGATCTACGTTATTCAAAATAATTCCTCATTAAATGTTGATATAATTTGATAAATAAGAATTACATTCTGCAACCATTTTGATATTATTAAATGGTAATTCTGTTATATATCTTTTATTGCGTTACATTAAATAAATTTCGATGGCCCGTTCAGGTTGTAGTTGAATTCGAACAAAAGATATTTATAGAACCACAAACACTCAATAGCACCGAAATTTAACAGGAGGCTATCAATTTTATGGCAGGACAATTAGGTGGACAGCCAATATTCATATTGCGAGAAGGAACCGAACGCTCAAGGGGAAGAGAAGCCCAGAGTAACAATATCATGGCAGCTAAAGCAGTAGCTAATGCCGTGAGAACTACGCTGGGACCGAAAGGAATGGACAAGATGCTTGTAGATGGCCTTGGAGATGTAGTGATCACCAATGACGGTGTTACCATCCTCAGGGAAATGGATATCGAGCATCCGGCAGCCAAAATGGTTGTTGAAGTGGCCAAAACCCAGGATGACGAGGTGGGCGACGGTACCACAACTGCAGCAGTTCTTGCAGGAGAATTACTGAAGGTATCAGAAGAATTGCTGGAACAGGATGTGCATCCTACTATTATTGCCAGCGGTTACCGGATGGCTGCTGATAAGACAATAGAGATACTCAAAACAATCGTGATAAATGTAGATGAGAACGACGATGAAATGTTGCTGAAGATCTCTAACACTGCAATTACCGGTAAAGGTGCCGAAAGCACAAAGAACAAGCTTTCAAAACTGATCGTGAGAGCAGTACGATCTGTTGTTGAAGTAGAGGGCGGCAAGAAAGTGGTGGACATCGACAATATCAAGATGGAGAAAAAGGTCGGTGCCAGCGTTGAAGAATCTGAACTCATCGAGGGTATGGTCATTGACAAAGAACGTGTCCATCCCAACATGCCAAAACAGGTAAAGAACGCTAAGATTGCATTAATAAGTGAACCTGTGGAGTTCAAGAAGACTGAAGTTGATGCCGAGATCAGTATCACTTCCCCTGACCAGCTGCAGCAGTTCCTGGACCAGGAAGAGAAGATGCTCAAGGAAATGGTTGACAAGATAATCAATAGCGGTGCTAATGTTGTCGTGTGCCAGAAAGGCATTGACGATATGGCTCAGCATTATCTGGCAAAAGCCGGTATCCTGGCAATCAGGCGTGTCAAGAAAAGCGATATGGAAAAATTATCCCGCGCATCCGGTGCCAGTGTAGTCACCAATGTGGATGAGATCTCCGATTCAGACCTGGGACATGCTGCCTTAGCTGAAGAGAAAAAGATCGGCGGAGACAACATGATCTATATTACAGGCTGCAAGAACCCAAAAGCGGTAAGCATTATTATCCGCGGTGGTACTGAGCATGTGGTTGACAGTATTGAGCGTGCAATGGAAGATGCACTGCGCGTAGTCGGTGTTACCATCGAGGACGGAAAAGTGGTGGCTGGCGGCGGTAGTCCTGAAATAGAACTTTCATTGAGGCTCAGGGAATATGCTTCTACATTGAAGGGAAGGGAACAGCTTGCAGTGAGCAAGTTCGCTGACGCGCTTGAAGTGATCCCAAGGACCCTTGCCGAGAATGCTGGACTGGACCCCATTGATATGCTGGTAGAATTAAGGTCGCAGCATGAGAAAGGCAATAAGAACGCTGGTCTTGATGTCTATACAGGTAATGTGATCGATATGCTGGCCAACGGTGTTGTAGAGCCTTTGAGGGTCAAGACCCAGGCTATTAACAGTGCTACCGAGGCAGCAGTTATGATCCTGAGAATTGATGACGTCATTGCATCCAAAGGCGGCAGTCCAGGTGATATGCCCCCTGAGATGATGGGCGGCGGCGGAATGCCACCCGGCATGGGCGGAATGATGTAAGAATAAATATAATATGGAACGTACCCTGCGGGGTGCGTTCAATTTCTTTTTTACACCATTTCTGTCCCTTTGTTTTACACCCTGTTCTGTAATCCTTTTCATTATTCTTGTCCGGTAACTGATATTATTATCAGTATTCAGTAACCCAGTTCACTATTCAAGCATAATACCGGTTTTTGCATTATTATTCATTATCGGTAATTTTATAATGTAACAATTACCTTAGTTTTACCGATGTATAAAATTCGCATACACGGCCGGGGAGGCCAGGGAGCAAAAAAGGCTGCCAAAATGGTGGGAATGGCTGCTTTTAATAGGGGAAAGCAGGTCCAGGATTTTGCTCTGTACGGTGCAGAACGACGAGGAGCACCGGTAATGAGTTTTGTCAGGATAGATGATACTCCTATACTGGAGCGAGGAAATATTGATGACCCGGATGTAGTGCTGGTACTTGACAGGACACTGGTGGACCTGATCAATGTGGCGGACGGGTTGACAGAGAACGGGATGCTGATTGTGAACTCGGGACATGAAATCGCAATTGACACACTTGCGACGGTAAAGCACGTGGATGCCACAAGCATTGCCCTTGAAACCATAGGAAAACCGATATTCAATACCACCATGCTTGGTGCACTTGCAAAGTTGACCGGGATCATTTCAATTGATGCCCTGAACTGGGCCATTGAAGAAGAGCTTGCCCATTATCCGAAAGAGTTGGTCCAGGCAAATAAGGATGCGGTCCGAAAATGCTACGAGGTGGCACAATGAGGGAAGAAGAGTTGGCTTATAAAGGAATTGAAGGTATCCCCATTATTAAAGAACCGGGCAGTGCATCAAAGATCAACAGGGGCTCGTGGAGATTGGTCCGGCCTGTGCATCACCGGGAGAAATGCACTAAATGCAAGATATGTTACACGTACTGCCCTGACGCTGCTATTAACTGGACCTCTGATGGACCCGAGATCAACCTGACATCGTGCAAGGGGTGCATGATCTGTGTGGAAGAATGCCCGACGCATGCCATGGCCGAAGAGAAGGAGGCAACATGAAACAAACACTTGTTACCGGTAACGAAGCTGCAGCATGGGGTGCAAGGCTGGTCCAGCCCAATTATATCCCTACATTCCCTATTACGCCCCAGACCGAGTGTATCGAAACCCTGGCCCAGTGGATATCGGACGGGGAGATGTCTGGTACATATTTTGACAGGATGGAATCCGAGCATTCGGTCATGAGCGCTGCGGTGGGTGCGGCTGCAGTGGGTGCGCGGGTATTCACCGCGACCTCGTCCCAGGGGCTGCTGTTAATGCACGAAGTATTGTACATTGCCTCCGGGATGCGCCTGCCCATAGTGATGGCAACCATTTCCCGGGGATTGTCCTCTCCTGTGACCCTGTGGTCGGACCATAACGATTTCCTGGACCAGAGAGATAGCGGATGGCTCATGCTTCATGCCGAGAACAACCAGGAAGTGCTGGATATGGTACTTCAGGCGTACCGCATTGCTGAAGACCCGCGGGTACTTCTGCCAATAATGGTAAATATGGATGGGTATGTGCTTTCATTCACCGACGAACCTATCACCATCCCTACTGCCGGAATGGTGAAGGAATTTTTGCCAGAATATACTCCAAAACATACCATTGCAAAGGACAGGCCAATTACTGTGGGTCCACCGGTGCTTGATGAATATACCCTTTTCCGGGCACAAAACCATGTAGCAGCCCGCAATGCCCTTGAAGTAATGGAAGAGGTCATGGTCGATTTTGACCGGATATTTGGCAGGAGGTACCACCTGGTGGACGAGTTCATGCTCGAGGATGCCGAACTGGTACTTGTGACCCAGGGTTCAATGAGCACCACGGCAAAGGCTGCCATCATGGAAATGCGGGAAGAAGAAGACATTAAAGTAGGACTGCTCAGGCTCAGGGTTATCAGGCCATGGCCTGCCAGTGCCATTGCTGCGGCATTGAAAAATGCAAAAGCTGTGGCAGTGATAGACCGTAACGTAGCGCCAGGAAAAGGCGGTATCATGTTACCCGAAATAGTTGAAACGCTGTACCATCTGGACAGGAGGCCCCTGGTATCCAGTTTTATTGTGGGGCTGGGGGGCAATTCCCAGACAGAACATAAGGTCAAGGAGATCACCCGAAAACTCATAGTTGACCTTGAAACCGGGCGGCCCAGAGTGGAATGGAACGATATGAACAATAACGATAATGAGGGATTGTAATGCAGGAGTTCAAAAGTCTCAAGGACCTGCCTGAACAGGATTATTTCACAGGCGGCTCATCAACGTGTGCAGGATGCGGCCCCTCCATGGGGCTGAAACTGGCACTCAAGGTACTCGGACCTGATACGATCATTGTTAATGCCTCCGGTTGCATGACGCTGCTGCCCCTGTATCCCAATACACCACTGAAGGTTAGCTGGATACACAATGCGATTGAGAATGCGTCATCAACCGCTGCCGGTGTCAGGCACGGCCTGGATATGCTGGGAAACGGGGATATGAACGTGGTGGTCTATGCCGGGGATGGTGCCACCTATGACATTGGTCTTGCATCACTGTCAGCAGCGGCGGCAAAGAACGAGCGCATCATTTATATCTGCTACAACAACCAGTCATTTGGCAACACGGGTTTCCAGTGGTCAACGGCAACACCCTATGGCAGCGAGACCAAGACCACGCCGAGGGGCAAGGATAATCCCACCGGTACTACTGTTGTTAACAAGGACATGGTAAAGATCATGGGTGCCCACAGGGTGTATGCAGCTACTGCTTCCCTGGCCTATCCTGTCGATTTCCTGAATAAATTGAACCGGGCTAAAGAGAGGGATGGATTTTCCTATATTGAACTATTGGGATCATGTACTGCCGGGTGGAATTATGACCCCAGAATGACGGTCAGGATATCCAAACTTGCTGTTCAATGCGGCATGTGGCCGCTCTATGAGATAGAGAACGGGATGCTGACGCTGAACAAAGATTTCAATGAACTCAAACCGATAGATGAATTCTTAAAACTACAGGGACGCTACCGTGCACTGCCGCAGGATGATGTGGCCAAGCTTCAGTCACTCATCAATGAGCACTGGGCAGAATTGAAAGAATATAATGGGAAAAGGTACGTCTGATACGATTTATGAAATTGTTTTTCAGTCAATGATCTCTACAATAAATTTGCAGTGGTCATAACCGGTTCCGAAACATTCTATCTCTTTTACCCTGGTGGTCATGTTTATGCAGGCAACAAAAATACCTTCCAGCAACCCTTCATCCAGTGCACAGAGGGTTCGACCTACATCAGGCATGTCAGAGCAGTCATAGCATTCATGCACGGTAATAGTCAACGAGTCATGTCCTGAGACTCCAACAATGCCAAGACCATGTAATTTCCAGAAAATAGCCACTTCTGACAACAAGTCGTCCAGGGAGTTACTGACGAACAGTATTGATAGTTGTTTCCCGATATCATATCCTATCATTTTCATGACTGGTCCTGGATTCACGCCGTATGATTCCAGTCCGTACCTGATGGTATGACACAGGGCTTTAAAAAATTCCAGTTCGTCATCAACAGATTTTATCAACCTGTCCAGGATCAGGTCATAGGTTTTTTGAATGGGTGTCTGGGAATAAGCGATGAACTGGGAGTTCAGGGAAAATGTCTTTTTCCTTTTATCGTTGTCATCCTTGTGTTCCTGGATAAGGTTCTGTTCGATCAGGTCTTTCAGGTGCACAGAAATCGTGGATTTTGCCTTCAGGCAATCAGATACAATTTCTTCAAATGAACGAGACTGGTTGCCAATAAATTGAAGTATCTTGAGTTTGACCGGACTGTCCACTGCCACCATCCCATCTTCAGTGGAAAAAATAATCGTTCGATTGTAATTTGAATTCATTTTCAATATATTTTGAAATAACTACTATATATGCTGTTCGCTGGAACACGAATTAAATGTATGACAATATAGTAAATAATTATTCGATACCACGCCGCCTTTCACTTTTATATTCTTCTACCAGGTTAGTAAGCAATTGTTCCTTTTCCTTTCGCTTTCTGGCCCGGGATTCCTCAATGAATCTCTCGAAAGCAGGATTGAAATCATCAGGGTCCACGACACCCAGTTCATCCAGGTAATTGACAGGTACCGACCGTACATTAAAAAATGGCAGGTCTTTTTCCAGAAACGCTTCCTGTGCGTTGTGTGCCATGTCACCCCTGAATATTACCGCCCTGACACCGGCCTGTGATAACATATCAACTGTTGCAGGCCCCCCACCGCTGGCATCCTTGAAGAACAGTACATCCCCTGTATTGATGCCGTACTGTTCTTTTACTTTAGCTATTGCTTCCTTTGTGAATGCATTTGCAACTTTGACCGGAATAGCACGACCGCTTATCTCCAGGTTCCTCAGTCGTTTTAATTCTTCCACCAATTCGGTGAGTTCTTCAATTTGCCGGTCCTTGCTGCATAGTTCATGTTCAAGATAGTGTATCTTTTCATCACGGATGCGCATCTCTTTTGACTTGCGCAGCGTAGCATAGGTATCTGACCTGAACTTTTTTATCTTTTTATCAAGAACTGATATCCTGTGTCTTTTCCTGGACATTTCGGATTTTAGTTCATCCAGATATGTCCTGAGACTTTTTATGGTTTCATGCTGGCGTTTTATGGTAATCTTAAGGTCTGCGGTTACCTTATCAGGTCCTTCGATGGCGGTATCTTCCACCTCTGGCTTCAGTACCGTATCCCTGCCAGATAATCCGGCAAGAGCACTATCGATGGTGTCGCCTTTCATGACCCGGACAATAACATCATCAGCATCGATGCCTGGTGGGGTCTTTTTACGTATCTCTTCAAATCTATTCTTGTGCCGCCTGAATACATGGACTGATGCCGCAATAGCGTCACGTTCATGGTCATTGCTGTAACCGTATGGTCTTGCCAGATTGATCTTGTATTCAGAAGAAAGGGACTCGTCAGGTTCTCCGGGTATGGCATTGAATGAACGCCGTATCTTTTCCACAGTACCCGGTATGGGCCTGACATCTGTAGCGATGATCATGGGTTTGCCATAACTGGCAATCATTTCAACGATATCAGAAACTGACATGCCCCTGCCACTGTGTGATTTGACCAGGTTGCCTTCAAGGTCGAGCATGCCGAGTCCTGTGGTTGTGCCCGGGTCGATACCCACGATGAGGACTTTTCGTTTCTTTTCCTTGAGAGCGCGAAATAGTATGGCATCCCGTTCCACTTCCTGCACCCTGACCTGCACATCCCCCAATTTTGTCTGCTTTACAGGAATACGGCTGCTGGGTGCGTCCACCAGGAATTCACCCCTTACATATCCTCCGAAACCCTCAACGAACCTGGATGAATAATTCAGGCCTTGCTCCCTGTTCAGGGTGCGCAGGGTATCTTCTATTTCGCGGGTCTTCTGGCGCACGTGACCATGCACTTTTCTGCGGTACCGGTTCTGGCTCCACCCGCCCCGTCCCAGTGAACGGCTCCGGCTCACTTTGATAAAAGTCTTATCTTCAAACAACAGCACTTCAGCACCCACATCCATTAATGCCAGTACGGCACATGCTTTGGCTTCCTGGTTGGGGTCCAGCCTGTCAAAGGATATGTTGTGGTCGCGGGCAAGGCTGATAAGGGATACAGGGTGTTCACCCCCTGTTACCTGTACTAACCTGGTCCCAGGTGGGAGTTTTCTCATTAAGGCTATGAGGTCTCGCCTGCCTGGTGTGAGCTCGTGGATGTTATCCACTGCCAGGATATGCGGCCGTTGCTGCCAGGCCATTCTTATTATCTTATGCAGGCTTACCATCCGGTGATGTTCAATACCAGAACCGGCAAGTATCGCCACTGCATACCTGGGATGCAGCTTAGCTCCTGGCGAGCCTTTTGCGATATCTATCCCGAATATGACTTTGTCTGCAGGCATTTGCTTAATTAGTATATTATACACGTGGTACAATAAAAGATTTGAATGGGAGTGTTTTTTCTCTGATATGCAGGGCTGGTACAATAACGATAATTTAAAAAAAATGGTACATTTACTAAATACATTACTGGCTTGTTAGTCAGACTAGAGTATTCAGTAGGCAGTATTAAATTCTTACTTACTATTGCAGCATGCTCCAGATGATTGGGAACAATCATACGTGTTATCGGCAGCAGGATTGCAAACACCATTTACTAAATTCGGACAGGTTATATCATTTACTCCTGTTGTTGTCTGAGATGAAGTTGTTGCTGCCTGGCTGCTGTTGGCTGCAGAAACTCCTATCGAAACTGCCAATAATGCAATAATAAGTACTAAGAGAATGGTTTTTGTTCTCATTTGTTATGCTCCTTAGATATTTAATTACTAACTATTCACAAGATGTAAAGTTATAAAAGGGTTTTGATTATCGGTTAATTTCATCCCAATCATCACTAATGATGCCGAAAATAAAAAAGAGAGTGTGTGGTTTCCCACACACCGATTCTGTTTAGGTTGGAAACAGATTCTTCGGTTCGGTGAATTTGGGTCTTTTCCCGAACAGTTGCTACTTGAATGTTCACTTGCAAAATTCAAGATAATACCAGTAATATTCCCTCAGAAAAATAGTAACTATAACAGACTTTTCGATCTGCTTAGCTATCATCATCAGGTATTTGATACCAGGAAAGACATTGAGATGGAAAAAAGAATAATCGAAAAACTGATTTCAAAATTAAAATCGCTCATTAAAAATTGGATAGAACGCAAACCAATAAGATCAATGATTGAAGAAGTATTCAAATTGGCTTAGAATTCGTACTCTATGCCAAGTTGCATCAATATGCGATGAGATATGTCAAAAAGTACTACTCTTTGACTGTACTTTTAATAGGGATAACCATTTCAGCTGGTATTCCGGGTAAAAAGACGTTACAATGCCTCGCAGGACTATAGTTAGGTGAAGACTTTCACAGATTTCGATAACATATCAGGATTAGGAACAGCCTCGCAGAACTATAGTTAGGTGAAGACCCTAAATAAATTATGTTCATTGCAATTCGAAATAATTACCAAAAAATGTACACGTGCCCTGAAAAGATTTAAGGATACTTATTGTCATAATCATATTACAACTGAAATACTCAGGTGGTAATTTGATACCTATCGAGGTGCATAACCTCACAAAACGATTTGGAGAACTGACAGCCGTTGATAACCTTGACCTTGAGGTAAAAGCAGGTGAATTCTTCGGTTTCATTGGCCCCAATGGCGCCGGCAAGACCACAACCCTTCAGATGCTAAGCGGACAACTACCCCCCTCGTCGGGTACTGCGCAGGTATTGGGTATAGATACCAATACCGACCCCATTGCCGTCAAAGCGGCCATCGGTATCGTACCAGAGCTCGAATACCCGCCCAGCTTCCTGTCAGTTGAAGAGTACCTGCATTTTGTGGCCGCGGTCAGGGGATTGCCTGATGATGGTAGGGTTGATACATGGATAAAGTTCTTCGGCCTGGAAGAGAGGCGTACTACTCTATGCATGAGTTTGTCCAAGGGCATGAAGAAAAAGACCACCATCTCGGCGGCTTTGCTCCATGAACCAAGAATGTTATTCATGGACGAACCATTCCTGGACCTTGATCCCCTTATCCAGAGGAAATTGAAGGACTGGCTGATTGATTTCGTCAAAGGAGGCGGCACGGTATTCCTCAGCACCCACATACTGGAGCTGGCAGAAAAACTCTGCACCAGGGTTGGTATCATAGACAAGGGAAAACTGGTGGCCGTAGGCAGTCTGAATGAACTGCAAAGCAAACCCAGCGGTGACAACATTGAAAAAGGTGACCCTGGTGACAGCGGTAACATTGAGGACCTGGAACAGATATTCGTACGCCTGGTATCGGGATAGAGGTAAAACAATGCTTGATGCGAAGATTCTCACTTTGATGTTCAGGGAAGAGTTCAGGCTCCAGGCATCCTTCTTTAACCGCTCATATTTCCTGACATCATCCGTGGTATTGATACTGTTCACATTTATCATGGGCCTCAGCCTGCCCATGCTGCGCAGGGCCGTGGAAATGAATGATATGTTACTGGCGGTCCATTGGATTATGCTGTTCTACGGACTGGGCGTGGGCGGATTCGCACTCTTCGGAGACCGTATCCTTGAGCGCCGTTTCGGCAGCATAAGCTTGCTGCTTGGGAGCGGCTATACCCTTCCAATACGCCATCGCAGGTTGTTCTTTTTGTTCTATATCAAGGATGTCCTGTACTATATCCTTCTCACGATACTGCCCATGATAGTGGGTCTGGCACTGGCGTCGGTCTTTGTATCCATTTCATTGACGTCCCTGCTATTCATATTCATCTCTCTCACAATATCATTCCTGCTGGGCATCAGCACCAGTGTACTGCTGTTCACGATATCGGTCCGCTGGGGCACACTTCCAATCCTCATAATATCGGCAGCAGGAGGCACATATATGGTCACGGCCGGGTTCACTGCCAGTAGCATCTCCAGGGCTCTTCCCTCTCTGGTATTCTACCACACCCGTTCTCCAATCCTCATGATGGGAATACTGGCAACAGTAATACTGTTTGCAGCCATATCCTTCATATTAGTAAAGGAAGCGCCATCGCCCCACCAGCGCTCATCCCCCGAAATGTACCGCAAGACCGTCAGAATGGTCATTACACTGGTATCCGGTTACGCTCCCGTGCTCGCAAAAGATATCATCGACCTGCTCCGCAGTGGCATGATATTCCCTGTGGTGTTCACCTTCCTTATGCCACTGGTATTCCTGTATGCAGTCACCTGGTTCATTGAATCGGTCATACTGATCGACCTGGGCTTTTCCCTGCTCTTTTATGCAGGCATGGTAGGCTTTTTCTGTACCCTGCTGTACAGCTGGCTGTCCAACATCGATATATCAGAATGCTACAATTCCCTGCCATTGTCCATGCCCCACGTTATCCGTACCAAACTGATACTTTTCTTTACGTTAACGGTCATTGTGGCAGTCCCGTATCTTATCGTAGTCGGCTACCTGAAACACGAACTTGACCTCCTGGTTTTGGGACTTTTCATCATGCTCACAGTGTCAGTATATATTGGTTCAGTAGTGGCATACCTGACCGGCCTGTTCACGAACAGTTACCTGCTGGACGCCAGGATACTGGTACAATTCTCACTGGCAGTGGTGCCCATACTGGTAATACAAACACTTTTATCATTCTATTACCCAATTGATAGCACTGTCGCAGCTTTTTGCATTGCAGGACTGGGCATTTTGCTCCTGGCCGGCTCTATGAGGTTGCTGCACCAACTGGATAAACGATGGATAAATACGATGTTCAGGATAGCATAAGAGTAAACATGTCAGTATGGAGTGAAACAGGCATTGCTCAATAAGAGAAAAGACACACTGACCGGCTGGGTGAAACCCATTGCACGATTGTTCATTATGGTCAATCCCAATACCGTTACTATCCTTGCTTTACTATTCTGTGTGGCTGCCGGTTGGTATTTTGCCACAGGTAAGGTAATACTGGCAGGAATAATGCTCTTGGTGGGCGGGTTCTTTGATGTGCTGGACGGAGCCGTGGCAAGGGAGAACGGCAGGGTAACAAAATTCGGTGGCATGCTGGATTCTGTTTCTGACCGGTATGCTGACGCAGTGGTATTTTTGGGTATAATGTGGGGAGGACAATCGGCAATACCGCCCTATGTAGAGAATGAATGGATACTGGGAGCTGTTGCCCTTGTCGGGTCATTGCTGGTCAGTTATTCACGGGCAAGGGCGGAGGCAGCCGGTACCGGAGAATTGAAAGTCGGGGTGGCCGAGCGTGCAGAGAGGATGTTGTTGATTATTTTTGGCGCGTTTTCAGGGCTCCTGAACTGGACAGTCCTTATTGTAGCAATACTTTCCCACCTGACCGTAATTCATCGTATGGTTGCCAGCTGGAAGATACTAAAAGAGCAATAAAAATTGGCTCAAAACAAGCCATAAAAACGAGCGGTAATCCTATTAGTCTGTTCTTGCTTTCATGCAGTGTGTACAGTCTTCATGAACGAACTCTGGCGAGCCATGGTTTTCCCGGTAAAGCCATCCTGACGTCTGGATATTCTTACAGATATCACAGAACTCCTCTATCAGCCTGGCAGTATCATCACCTGTAGCAACAGCATCGGCAAATACCCTGATGTCTTTCTTGATATCATCAGAAAAATCTGTATCTGCACCTCGTTTAGCACTGGCATATTGGGATACGGCAGCCTTGGATACAGCCAACCGCCTGGCTATTTCCTGCTGGGGCATATCCAGTTCCTGCATCATGATACGTGCCAGTTCAGCTCTTATTGCAGGTAATACCTTCTGCACCATTATTTCACAGGGAGGTCTCATATTTTATAATCCTCTTGCTTTGGCTTTGGTTTGTCCTTCGGTTTTGCAATCGTATATGCAATTGTCTTTACTTTAATAATTCAGGTTGATCTACTTTTATTCAGGTAATCTTCAATAGCTGCGTGCAATCCATCGGCAGCCAGGTTGGAACAGTGCATTTTAACAGGAGGCAGCCCATCCAGGGATTCAGCCACATCTTCACGGCTTATTTCCAGAGCTTCTTCTATGGTCTTTCCTTTTGCCAGTTCAGTTATCATACTGCTGGTGGCTATTGCCGCACCGCAACCAAAGGTCTTGAACTTCACATCAGTAAGTTTCCCATCATTCACCTTGATGTATATGGTCATCATATCCCCGCATACAGGATTTCCCACTTCACCAATTCCGTCAGCATCTTCTATCTCACCAACGTTCCTTGGGTTTGAAAAGTGTTCCATTACTTTTTCGCTATACATTTATACCAACTTATTTTTAAAGATATATATAATCCATGTGATTCAGTTTTTTGGGGTAATAGGTGACATGGCCCTGAGTTTTTTCACGATCTCAACCAGGTTCTCAACTACATAATCCACTTCATCCATGGTGTTCTCGCGCCCCAGAGTAATCCTCAGGCTGCCATGTATCTGTTCGGGCGGGATGCCAAGTGCAGTAAGGACATGGGATGGTTCCAGTGATTTGGACGAACAAGCCGAACCCGTTGAAACGGCCACACCTTTCATGTTTAGCAGCATCAGCATGGATTCACCTTCTACATAACTGAACCTGAGATGCACGTTGTTTGGCAGACGCATCGTGGGATGTCCGTTGAGGTATGAATCCGGGATAGAGTCAAGGATCTTTGTAATAGCAGCATTCCTGAGGTTAGCCATGTGAGCCGAATCTTTTTCCAGCCTCCGGGCTGCCAGTTCTGCCGCCTTTGCAAGACCGACAATGCCGGGAATGTTCTCTGTACCGGAACGTTTACCCCGCTCGTGCCCCCCTCCATGTATCAGACTTTCCAACCGGGTACCCTTGCGTACATATAATGCGCCCACACCTTTTGGGCCATGTATCTTGTGTGCGGACAATGACAGCATATCCACCCCAAGGTCATCAACATTCACCGGTATCTTTCCCACGGACTGCACGGCATCAGTATGCACCAGCACACCCTTCTCATGCGCAAGCCTGGAAATATCTTCGATCGGCTGGATGCTGCCTATCTCGTTGTTGGCATGCATCACAGATATTATTATAGTATCGCTTTTAATGGCATCCTCGACATCACCTGGGTCGACAAGTCCCTGGTCGTCCACAGGCAGGTAGGTTACTGTAAATCCGTTCTCCTGCAGGTTCTTGCAGGTATTGAGTATTGCAGGATGTTCAATAACAGACGTAATAATATGCTTGCCTTTATTTTTGTTCAGGTAGGCTATGCCTTTCAGTGCCAGGTTATCGGATTCGGTACCTCCTGATGTGAAAATAACCTCGTCCGGTTGAGCCCCTATCAGGTCAGCTACGTGCTGCCTGGACCGGTTCAATGCCCCTGCGGCTTCCTGCCCGAATGAATGAAGGCTGGACGCATTTCCAAAATACTCGTTAAAATAAGGTAGCATGGCACTTACGACCTCAGGGTCAGGTCTGGTCGTAGCACTATTGTCCATGTATATATTAACCAATTACCATTCACCTCGCATAGTCAGTCATATATCTCAAGACCCATATAATTTGCCAAATAAGCAAATACACAGAGATAGAAAAACAGAGGCAGTAGTGTGAGATTATTCACACTTTTATCTGGTCTGGAGAAAATCCCTTTTTAACAAGAACGTCCTTCATCCGGTTTTTATGGTTGCCCTGCAATTCGATCGCATTATCTTTTACAGTGCCGCCACAGGCGAATTTGGATTTCAGGTGTGTGGTAAGTTCGTGCAGGTCGATTTCATGAGGATCAAGTCCGTCTATGACCGTTACTTCTTTACCATATCGTCTTCGATTTATTTTAACAGTAATTCTTTGTTGTTCTTTTGCGACCTCTTCACAGATGCAAAGCTCTTCGGGAAGTCCGCAAACGACACACATTTCTGAACTCATTTCTTGGTTGGTTCCTCCGATATCACGATTACTACTCGTACATTATTATATTTATCTCTACGTATTGTTACTACTGATGATATTAAAGGATAATGGTACAATCCTTGCCAGGGAGGTCAGGTATGCTAATAACATTTTCAGCCGTGCACTTGGCCTGATGTTCCATAAGGATATAACACCGGATTTTGCAATGGTATTCAAACTGCGAAAACCGATGACTGTTGGCGTACATATGTTATTTGTCTTTTTTGCCATCGACGTCATATTCCTCGATGAAGGAAAAAAGGTAATCGGTACCGGTACGTTGAAGCCATGGTTGGGCCATAAACAGGTGAAAGGTGTGAAATATCTGATTGAAATGCACCAGGGCGCAATAGAAGCACATGACATCACTATTGGGGATACCCTTGAATTTGATGAGTAAAAGGAAACTATAATAACTTTTATGGAAGTTCGTAGCATAATAAATTCTGAGGTTGCATTATATGAAAGTAAACATACTCTGGCTGACGAAAAGAGAAGTTGAAGAACTGGTGAACATTTATGATGTAATCCCGGCAGTTGAAGTCGCTTTCAGGGAGCATGGTCTGGACAGGGTGCAGATGCCCCCGAAAATGTACCTGGATTTTAAGGCACATAACGGTGACCTGCGTGCCATGCCGGGGTATCTTGAAGGACCTGACATAGCCGGGGTTAAACTGGTGAACGTGCATCCTGATAATCCTGCACGCGGACTGCCCACGGTCATGGCATTAATGGTACTGAACTCAACTGAAACAGGGGCTCCACTGGCAGTGATGGATGGCACTACGCTTACCGACCTGCGCACAGGAGCAGCAGGAGGTGTTGCAGCCAAATATCTTTCAAGAAAAGATTCCAAAATTGTGGGTATGATAGGACTGGGGCGGCAGGCCAGGACACAGCTTCAGGCCCTCACGGCAGTACGGGACATTGAGCTTGTACGGATATTTGATACATCCAGGAATTCGATGGAAGCTTTTAAAACCGATATGGAGTTAAAAACCGGGATAGATATAATAACATGTGCCGATACCTCACAAGCCTGCAACTGCGATATCCTGGTAACAACCACTCCTGTAACAAGTCCGCTAATCAAGGCTGAATGGATCAAAGCCGGAACTCATATCAATGCTATTGGTGCGGACGCAGCCGGTAAGGAAGAACTGGACCCTATGATCCTGAAAAAAGCAAAAGTGGTAGTGGATGCCGTGGCCCAGGCTTCTCATTCGGGAGAAGTGAATGTACCCATCTCCAAAGGCATCTTTTCTGTTGAAGAGATATATGCTGAACTGGGCCAGGTTGTCAGCGGTAAGAAACCAGGACGGGAAAGTGACGCCGAGATAACAGTTTTCGATTCTACCGGTCTTGCTATCCAGGATGTGGTAACTGCCGACCTGATCTATCGAAGAGCGATCGAGAGGAAAGCAGGGACCGAACTGGAGATGTTCTGACCCACATCCAAAACGGAACGACCGGAACAAAACACATCCTTTTTAAATAAGTAAGTAGATGACCAGATATAGGGATAGTGGCCTCCTTGTAGGGCCTGGATATCAGGGTAATCAAAGTTTAGGTAATAATACATTCAGACGAGGGAAGTAAATGGATTTGAAGGCAACTTTTATTTCAGGAAGAACAGTTGACCAGGGGTGTAACCTGGAAAATAAGACTTCAAAGGCATATTTTGATGCCGCAGGGTATTGTGAGATGAACTCCGCAGATGCGGGAAAGCTCGGTGTCAAACCAGGTAATAATGTCAAGGTCACCACTGATTTTGGCAGTGTGGTCGTACCGCTTAAGATATGTGAAGGTAATCCTGACGGACTTATTTTCATACCAATGGGACCCTGGGCCAATGCAGTGGTCGACCCGAATACTTGCGGGTGCGGTATGCCCGGATATAAAGGAATTCCTGCAGTTGTTAATCCATCGAGCGATACGGCACCGACCATGCAACAACTCATGGCCCGGTTGAAATGAGGGAGGATAAAATATGATAATCAAAGACGTGCTCTGTCCTTTTTGCGGTTGTTTGTGTGATGACCTGGCAGTGGAAGTGGAGAATAATAAAGTAGTTGACGTAAAACACGCCTGCAAGATAGGTGCGAGCAAAATCCGGGGCCATGACAGGATAAAGGCACCCATGATGCGGGATGATAAAAATGGCGAGTTCAGGGAAGTATCCTATGAAGAGGCCATTAACGAGTCTGCCAGGATTCTTGCTAAATCCAAACGCCCGTTATTATACGGCTGGGCCAATGGCCTGTGCGAGATGATGAAAAAAGGCATCCTGCTCACCGAGGAAGTAGGCGGCATCATTGATAATACAGCCAGCGTGTGTCACGGGCCATCTGCCCTGGGTGTCCATGAGAAAGGATTGCCAACCGGTACCCTGGGCCAGTTCGCCAACAGGGCCGATGTAGTGGTATTCTGGGGCTGCAACCCGGTACAGGCACATCCCAGGCACATGGGACGATATTCGGTGTTCAATAAAGGTTTTTTCGCAAACAAAGGACGCAGGTCACGGAAGGTAGTGGTCTTTGATGTAAGAAAGACCGATACTGCCAACCTGGCTGATGAGTATGTACAGGTGAAGCCGGGCGAGGACTATATGGTGCTATCTGCCCTTCGGGCCATTGTGGCTGGTAAGGGCGATGTGGTCCCGGATACTGTTGGTGGAGTACCAAAGGAGAAGCTGGCAGAAGTGGCCGAGACCATGAAGGCTGCAAAGTTCGGTATTGTCTATTTCGGCATGGGTCTGACCCAGAGCCGGGGTAAGTACAAGAACATCGATAATGCTGTATCCCTCATCACCGAGTTAAATGCTCATGGTAAGCACAGCATCATTCCCATGCGAGGCCATTATAATGTGACGGGTTTTGGCAATGTATGTGCATGGGAGACCGGTTTTATCAATGCCGTAGATATGTCAAGAGGTTATCCCTACTATAATCCGGGCGAGACCTGTTCCAATGACCTGCTGATGCGGGAAGAGATCGATGCTGCATTCATCATTGCCGGGGACGCAGGAGCACATTTCCCTGCCCAGTCCATTGCACGGATGGGTAAGGTACCGGTGATACAGGTTGACCCATTCCACAACCCGACCACGGAAATGGCAAACATTGTGATACCAACAAAGGTATCCGGCGTTGAACTGGAAGGCACTGCCTACAGGATGGACGGTGTAAGCCTGAGGATGCGCAAACTGGTGGATGTGGACTTCCCATCTGATGAAGAGGTGCTTGACAAAATAATTGCAAAAGTAAGGGAAATAAAGGGGGCTTCATCATGAGTGAAATGCTGATAAAGAATGCAACTGTATATGATCCTATCAATAGCGTCAATGGGGATCTGATGGATGTCGCCGTGAGAAACGGCAAAATTGTGGACAGCGTCGGCAACAGCGCCCAGATCATTGATGCGGGTGGACGTCTGGTCTACCCGGGTGGTGTGGATGCACATACTCATATTGCGGGTAGTAAAGTGAACATAGGTCGTGTCATGAGACCTGAGGATTCACGACTGGGCATCAAAGCGCGGACAAAACTTACCCGTCCCTATACAGGATATACTGTACCAAACGTGTATGCAATGGGATACCGGTATGCTGAGATGGGATATACCACAGCTTTTGAGGCTGCCATCCCCATCCTGAAGGCACGACATACCCATGAGGAACTGGAAGAGATACCCATCATCGATAAAGGTGGCCTGACACTGTTCGGAAGCAACTGGATGGTTATGGATGCCATTCGCGAGAACGACCAGGACAGGCTGGCTGCATACGTGGCCTGGGGACTGCTGGCATCCCGTGGGTGGGGTGTGAAGATAGTGAATCCTGGCGGCGGTGAAGCATGGGGTTTCGGCAAGAACGTGTCTGGTTTGGACGATACGGTGCCAAATTTCGAAGTAACGCCCCGGCAGATTATCAGGAACCTGGCAGAGGTCAACGAGAAGATGAACCTGCCTCATAGTATCCACCTGCATTGCAACAATCTGGGCAAGCCAGGCAATTACGAGACCACTCTGGCCAGTTTCGACATCTGCAAGGATATTAAAGCGAGCAGGGACAGGCAGGCTTTGCACGTGACCCATGTACAGTTCAATGCATGGGGCGGCAACCACTGGGGCGATATGGAATCCAAGTCGGATGCCATTGCAGATTACCTGAACAAGAATGATTTCCTGACCATTGATATGGGGCAGTTGATATTCGGTAGTGCCACTACTATGACCGCAGACGGTCCGGTACAGTACGCCAATGCCAGGCTGCTGAAATCCAGATGGTCAAATGGTGATGTGGAACTGGAAGACTCATCGGGTGTCACACCACTGGAATATCACGCACAAAATTATGTGAATGGCATCATGTGGGCCATAGGACTTGAACTGGCCCTGTTGACTAAGGACCCGTGGCAGGTGCTGATGACCACCGACCACCCCAACGGTGGACCTTATGTTAACTATCCGCAGGTCATGACCCTGCTGATGAGTAAGAAGAAGCGTGAGGAGGCTATGTCCAAGATTGCGGAAAAGACTTTTGAGCGAACCAGTATTGCAGGTATTGACAGGGAACTGGATTGGTACGACATCGCTATCAAGACCAGGGCCGCACATGCCAAGGTGCTTGGTATCGTAGAGAACGGCAAAGGTCATCTGGGTGTTGGTGCTGATGCAGATATTGCTATTTATGATATCAAGCCGGACCAGACCGACGCAACTACCGAATATAATAGGGTGGAAGCGGCTTTCAGACGCTCTGCTTATACCATCAAAGGCGGTGTGGTCGTTGCTAAGGATGGTGAGATAACTGCCACACCTATGGGCAGGACCTATTGGGTAAGGACAAAGGTAGACAATGGCGGGTACGACAGGATGATGGAAGACCTGAAGTTGAAGTTCAGGAACTATTATTCCGTGAACATGGCCAATTACATGGTCCAGGATGAGTATGTTGAGCATCCGGTCGTTGTTGATACGGAGTACAAGTAAAGGAGGTGTTAAGGATGCAAACAGTTACTTTAGTACCAAAAGAGCAGTTCAAGATCTCTGTTGAGGGTGAAAAAATATCCCCTGATAATTTTGCAGGCAAGAGCGCTGATGAAATTGGCGCACTGGTGGCATACGAAGGCAACACACCAAGACCTCTTTCAGAGTTATTTGACATCAAGGTTGATGGCAGTGCCGAGACAGCAGATGATGTAAAGATAGAGATAAACGGCAATGTGCCCCGCGTCAAGCGCATCGGTGAAAGTATGACCGGTGGCCGGATCCTGATCACTGGTGATGTGGATATGAGATGCGGCGCAAAGATGCGCGGTGGCATCATAACCATCAAAGGCAATGCAGATTCCTGGGTAGGCCAGGAGATGACCGGCGGCGAGATAAATGTCCAGGGCAATGCGGCCTTCTACGTGGGTGCCGGATACAGGGGTGAACCCTGCGGCATGCGCGGCGGTAAGATAACAGTGTTCGGCAATGCCAATGATTTTGTAGGCGAGCATATGTGCGGCGGCGAGATTGTCATTAAGGGCAATGCCGGTATCATGCCGGGTTTGTCCAACAAGGGCGGCAAGATCGTCATTGAGGGCAATACCACTATGCCTGGCAGCGAGATGATCAAGGGCACTATTATCGTGAAAGGCACGGTAGAGAATATGATGCCCGTGTACCAGCGTGAAGGTATCGAGGCTGTTGACGGTGTGGAGTTCACCAAGTACGTGGGCGATGTGGTCGTCGGCGGAAAGGGTGAGCTGTTCGTAAAGTGAGCAAAGGTTAGCGGTTTTTCGTGTGGGGTAACCTCTTGTTCAGGCAGGGGGATACCCACTCATTTTGGATCTCATTAAGGTATATTTTTTAGCTGTGAACATGGACATTTTGACAATCATTTTTATTTGAGAGACGAACTCCCTAAACTACTGCCAGAATACGAGATACAAAGCTCAAGTAAAATTATGCATTCATTTGTCAGGGACAGTGCAATCTCGTATTAAAGGGACTTATCTGAAGTACTGCAATGGAATGAACAGGGATTGTACCTTGCTGATTTGCTCGTGGATATTTGAAAATGAGACTGCCTCACCAATGTGGTTTGGTACATAATCTTATATTTTATGTATTACAAGAATAACGAAACACAGGACAATCAGATAAAATACAGGATTTACTATTGATGAACGGAACCACCAGGAAATCTTCGCAACCTAATTTCATTCCTCCATTGACGGTACGGATAGGTCGCTACCTACCACGGTTGATCATACTGGGCCTGGCTGTGCATCTTATCCTCCCCCAGCTCACGTCCCTGGAATATTCACTTAAAGTAATTGAATCAATGGCTCTATGGGCGGTAGGTTTGGCCATTATAGCACAGATGTTCAGTTACCTGGGCAGTGGTTACCTGTTGCATTCGATAGTGGCAATCGTTCACCAGCGCATGTCCATCTTTTTTGGAATAATTATTACTCTTGCTGCATCCAGCATTGGCCTGGTGGCCGGAGGCGTATTAGGCAATACTGCGGCCACTTATCGATGGGTACGCAAAAAGGGTGTCAGTGTAGAAGGTGCGGGGTTGGCAGGCACGTTACCAGTGATATTGAACAATATAATTTTACTATTCGTGACATTTTCAGGTCTGGTCTATTTACTTATCATACGTCAGCTTCCAACCTCACAAACCATCATTTTTATCCTTATCATGCTGCTGTTGCTTATGTTCATCGGTTTAATAGTATGGGGTCTTCAACACCGCTCGCATCTTACATCACTGGCGATACGGATAACAGGATGGTGGGCCCGGATAAATAAGAAACCAAATAAATCAACTGAAACTGAAAATACAATGGATCGACTGTTCAAAGCCTGGGATACGTTATCCGACAGAGGCTGGCAGCGTCCGCTTCTGGGGGCAGGTATGAACGTAGGTTTTGATATTCTTACCTTATATTTCCTCTTTATTGCAGCCGGTTATCGTGTAGGACCTGGTGTGTTGTTAGCTGGCTACGGAATGCCTATGTTGCTGGGAAAAATGGCTTTTTTAATCCCTGGCGGAGTTGGAGTTGTCGAAGGTACTATGGCTGCAATGTATACAGGAGTTGGAATACCTGATCCTGTAGTAGTAGTGGTAATCCTTATCTACCGCCTGTTCTCATTCTGGCTTCCATCCCTGCTTGGCTTTCCTGCAGCAGCTTACCTTCAAAGACCCGGAAACAATGAAACCTGAAATTATTGAATATTTCTACTCCAAAGCATATCACAATATGCAGAGTAACTTTGTTTAGTCTGGGAAATACGACCTCGGGTAAAATCTTATTTCATTTACTACATTATCTCGTGGTATTATAATTTGCTACGTATAGCATTAGTTTTACGAAAATATCAATCAGATATTAACAATTTTTTTCAATTCAATGAAATAATTAATAACGGCAATATAATTATGGCTGAATATTAGTTCTAATGCGATTATATTTTTTGTTTTCCTAACTTACTAATTTGAAAGATTTAATTAGTATATGAATTACAATACAATCTTATTATTTATGGAATATGTATGAATTACTAATAGAATAATAAGTAAAATATTTGAGATATTTAATAAAAATAGGAGATTCAAAATGACACTATCGAAAATATACAAAATACTTTTGTTGCTACTGATATGTTTGTCCATACTTGTAACAGGATGTGTGGATGATAATCTTACTGCTGAGCAGATAGCTGATAAAATGCAGGAAAAACAGGACAGTATTGAAGACTACTCGTACACGATGTACATGACAATGTCATTTAATGGACAGGAACAGGTGATGGAAGCATATACGATGTTTAAAAAACCGAACAAATACAAATCAATTCAGAAACAACCGGCTGAAACAGCAGGAACTGTAATGGTTTCTGACGGCAGTACCATGTGGATATATTCTCCACAACAAAATACTGTCATGACAATGGAACTACCAGAAATTTCCGGGCAAAACGAGCTGGATTACCAGCAGCTTGTTGAGATGATGTTAAATGAAAGTGATTTCTCACTCAAGGGTGTTGAAAAATTCGATGGCAGGACTGCTTATGTAATTAAGATGGCATCAAAAGATGGAAACGACATGGACTTGTTTGGGAACATGGAAATGTGGATAGATAAAGAAACATGGATGCCACTCAAAATGGAAATGAAAGATGCTGATGGGAATCCTGCATTATCTGCAGAATATAGAAATTTCCAGATCAACACCGGCATACCAGACGAAGAATTCCGGTTTGAAATACCTGAAGGGGCAAAGATACAGACCATGGACGAAATGGTGCTGCCACAGAGGATGACACTTGAAGAAGCACAGGAACAGGCTACATTTGAGATATTGGTGCCTTCCTATCTCCCTGATGGTTATGAATTTGACAATGCGATCATAATGGATGGAATGTCAGAAGTGGTTTCCCTGACCTATAGAAATGGTGATGAATTCCTGGGGATTTCTGAGGTTGTCTATGAAGGTGGAATGCAGGAGTCATCAATAATGGGCAATAGTGAAAGTGTAATGATACATGGTGTTGAGGGTAAACTTATCACGATATTTGGTGAGAGCAAAATGCTTCAATGGAATATTAATGATATTCAAATAACACTATCAGCTTCACTTGATAAAGAGGAATTGATAATGATCGCAGAGTCCATGTAGTGAGATTTTAGACATGGATAACTACGAATGAATCCGCAGTTTACATAAATATTTAATACGTGTGATGAGATTATACCTTAAAGGGAGGAAGAAATGATGAATAAACAAATAAATACCATACTGGTACTTGGACTGCTTTTTATAAGCATGCTGGGAGTTTCCAATGCAGCTGCTGCAATTCCAGTCCCTATGCCAATGGTGATCGAAGAAAAGATGGTTGATTTTGATATTTACAATTCGGATATTGAGTTTTCAAAACTCCAGATAAAACCGAGTTAATCTGACATACAGATAAAATTAGGAGAGAGTGATAAGGTCACCGTGACTGTGACGAACAAGGACAACAAAACTGTTACTGTCGCGCCATTTGTTGCAATGCAACCATATAGTGAAAATCTATTCGAAGAAAGCTGGGTTACTATAACTCCTGCCAGTGCAGATATTGCACCGGATTCAAAACAGGAATTTACGATTAAAGTAAATATCCCTGCAGATGCTGATATAGGATATTATGGCACACAGATCGCATTCACAGATGATATGATGCCAACACTCTATCCCACGCCATATCCGCAATACTTCAATACTATGCAATTATCCCTCAATGTATGGACACCGCCAAAAATCCAGATACAGACCACCTACATAAGTAGCCGAGTTGAAACCGGACAGGATTACGATTTTGAGATCAAACTCAAGAACATTGCTGACGGTGATATTTCAATCGACCCGAAGATAGCCGACAACGATAGGTATATGATGTATAGCTATGGTCCATATGGTAGGATGACCCCGGCTTTTGAAGATGATGCAATTACCATTACTGCGCCGTCCGTAATAAAAGCAGGTGAAACTGCGATTGTCAATATCCATCTGGAAGTTCCGGATGATGCTAAAGGCAGTTACAACGGAGCTATTGACCTCAATATCGATGACCCCTCCATCCATGAATGGGAAGGACAGGTCCAGATGAACTTCATGGTGTGGACACAACCCTCAACTCCATATGAGAAGAGTTTTACTGCACGCATTGATGCTCCTATTACCATTGAATTGAACTCGCAAAAGTATAGCTATGATATATGGATGGGTACCGATTCAAACACCCTGGAAGATAAGGACATTTCCTTTGATATGACACTTATCAATCCATCTGGTGATGAGGTTGAAATGACCCTGATCAAGACAACCTACAGCGGTTCAGTGAACCTTGGCATGTCTAAATTCCCGCCATGGGAGATGGATGGCGAGGGAATATACCAGGAAGTTCAGACCGGTTATTCTGAATTAGTTACGACACCCGGTGCGGTAGGTGACTGGACACTCAAGGTACTCCCGATGAATGTGGAGATGTTCAGTTATACGATTACGATAGGGTCATCTGAATAGACCGTTACTACAGGCGCTATGCGCCTGTCCCTATTTTTTTGGATGGTTTATATGAACATTTTATTGAAAATACCGACTATTGTTTTTATTGTACTACTGTTGACTGCCGGGGCAGGATGTATCACAGGTACCGATACCCTGTCTCCTGAATATGATATCGCCTGGGCCGGCACTGTGCCGGGTGAAAGTAAAGCAATCGAGGCGAGAATCGTGCAGGAAGTAATTCCCTATTCAGGTGTGCACTACAGCAATGTTACACTCAGCGCATCCCGGGATAATGACAGGGTTCGTATCCATGTTTTAGCAGTGTCATCGAGTTCCCCCTATCCCGACCTGTATGATTTTACCTATCGTGATGGGGCTTTGATACGTGTGGGTTACCTGCTTGAAGCGATACCTGAACCTGTGCGGAATGAGGCTATCGGTATAGCTATGCAAAATGAAAATATTGCAGCCACTTTTGCGGCAGGTACGAATGTATACAGCACACCGTCTGTGAAACGGATACTGCCGGAAACTGCAGAGAAGTTCTATACTCCCAAGACCCTGCTCAGCGTGACATGGAAGGATAGTTCGGTGTCTGCGCTGGTGGATATGGATAAGCGGGAAGTTGTCGAGGTTTGGAGTGGGAATTGAAGAGGAGAGGATGAAATGGATGCAAAGTTATGGGTCTTATTGGTAATTGGATTTTCTGCAACATTAGTAATATTGGGATTAAATTTCACTGTTGATATGATTTCATTGGGCTCTGGTGCACTGATAACGTTGGTCCTGGTCATTGCGTTTATTATTATTTTGTTATGGCCGGCAAATCCTTTAAAAAAAGATTCAAGTAATAGTACTGAAGAAACAGGAGTTGACACAGAAGCAACCACTGATTCCAGGATTTGTGAAAAAACGACTTCGTTTATTGGAGTACCGTTCTTTCTCGTGTTTGGTGGTGTGTGGGGAAAATATGAGAGCATTTTTTCAGTAAAACATGAAGGAGCTAATATTATGGTGATATGTCCCGGGATATGTCTTGTTTCAAAAAATGACAACCTCAAAATCCTGGGAAAATGGTATAATGGAAAAAAAATTGGTATAGAAGGCAATATTGTAATGGCCAGGCGGATTGAGAACCTGAGTTCAGGTATGGTATTTAACACTGAAAAATGATTGAACCGATATTGATGGGATTATCCGTAGTATTTTTCGTTATCTACATAATTCTTATTGTAGTAGCTTTTGGCTTCTGGATATTAATGCTGATAGATTGTCTGCAGAGACCGAGGGAACGGTTCCCGACCGGTGGTGAATATGATAAACTGATATGGTGCCTTGCCATATTCTTCGTGCATTTTATTGGAGCTGTGCTGTATTACTTCCTTGTGTATAAGAAGGATTTGAAGGGCAGAACGTGCCAATGAGTGGTGGATTTCGAAATATATGAGGTGGAAGACTGTGATTAAAAAAATTAGCAATATGAAACAAATACACATAATGTTTGCTCTTGTACTTATGTTAGCATCAGCAAACACCGCAGCAGCCGTATTAATCAAAGAGGCATACGAAATACCATTCCAAATAAACGAATCCGACAGGATCATTGTCGGAACAGTAACGGATGTCCAGTCCTTTTCCTATCACACTATTGTAACAATCGAAGTTGTTGAATGGTTAAAGAATCCAACGCCTAAGAATTTGATTACCGTTCAAACAGATGTTGGAACGATAGATACCGGGATTGAAAGCGATGAAGCCTCCTTCACGGTAAATGAGTCTATGATCTTGATGCTAAAAGATGTAAATATCAATGAGAACAGGTTCGCAGTTGTGTTCGGTCAACCTGGAAAACACCCGCTATCTGACAGGGATGCTGTGTTACAAGAACTGGCTGCCAGAGAGCGAGCACTAATCGAGGGCAATTCTGAGGATAAGATTGTGGACTACCCTCCAAGCCCTGTTGAGTTCATTGTGCCAACATTTGACCATGGGCTTGACATGGATGGGGACGGTCTATACGATTACCTGATCCTGGAATTGAATGCACGCACCACTGCACCCGGCTGGTATCGGTTCACAGGTGATTTGTACGTACCGCTGGGCACGTATGAGGAAAATGGGGAGACTGTGGCCCGTTTCCAGACAATAGAGTTTACATCTATGATAGTTTACCTGAATGAAACCGTACAGGTGGTTGCGATTAATTTTGAAGGTGGGAGAATTCGCGATAACCAGATAAACGGACCATATGAAGTCAGCATCCTTATGAACACTGAAAAATGGGATTTTGGTAATGTGCTGGACTGCACGACAAGCGGGTATGATTACACCGAATTTGAGCAGCCCGTGTTGCTTCTCTCAGGTCCGGTTCGCTTGAAGGCAGATGCCATTGGACTGGCACGACAGAAGGCGGCCGAAATCGGCGTTACCGTGGGTGAAGTAAATCATACTGAGATCATAACAGGCTATAGTGATGAACTATGGGCTTTAGAGTTCAAGGGGGAGACTTTTGATGAGAGGTTTGTAGTGTATGGTAATACAACGGATGAGATTGTGCACTGGACAATGGATGCGACATTGAAACGTGAACCAGGAATTCCGTTTATGGGAGCCACTGGCACTTTAATGATTTTGATTGGTACGGTTTTATTTGTACATTACAGAAAGCATCTATAATGATGATATTAAAAAAATGGGTTTGCTTCAATGAACAAAAATAAATCAATATTGTTCGCCATATTTCTTGGAATGTTAATAGTTATAATGGGTACTTTTTAACCGCCGTTGACATTCTACCGTCGTGCGATTTTGAAGCACCACCAGTAAGAGGGCCAGGTAGTATGCGAAGATAATAAAAAGATCAAGGATTGAATAATGATTGTCAATGATCATTAATATGAATCCTGCAATCACGACCGGGAGGAATATTCGTATCATACCTGAATCCAGAACCGGGACGTCCACAAGCACCTTTTCCCGCCGCTTTTTTTGCGTATCGCCAAATCCGGTATAAAAATCATGCATATCTGTTTTGTACTTTGTATCACTAGCTTGCATAAACCCGAAATCCTTTCGCGGGCACCAGCCCATGACCTTGCGTATATTTTCGATCAAAGCAATCATTATTCCCACCAATTTACTCCAGCTTCTCAGGAGCAATGCTTTTCAACATCAAAAAATCATGTTCATTGCGTGGATAGAAACCTATATTCCTGCCCCCGGAACGTATCAATATGACCTCTGGATAACGGGATATTCTCAAAGCGCCATATATCACATAGACCAACAATAATGTTGCTATCCTATACATCACATTCATAATTGAGACATCTGTCAGCGAAATTAAAATAAACAGTACCAGTAGAATCAAACTTCGCATTCTATGTTTGAATGCATAATTTTCACCTGATCTAACAGTATCAATATCACTTACAGGAATCAATTTCGTACCTAATATCGGTGTTCGTATCATCAACATATCCCCGGATACAGATATTTTGGTGCGGTCGAATATGAAAAGTAATGCATAGAGCAAAAGCGATACGAGAATAACATACATATCCGACCACTGAATGCCAATTACCAATAGGCTGATAGAGCCGAACAGTACAGCAAAGATACGCCAGTCAAACATCTGGACCGGTATGTACATATACTGAGCATTTTCACCATGGGTCGTAATTCTTGTGTGATAGGCATTCCCTGAAGAGAACACATTATCCGATTTATAAACGATCCTTTCCTGCGGGCACCAGCCCATCATTCTTTTGATACTTTCAAAAGACACCATTTTACTCTTCCCCCCGGTACTTTTCAATTGCATCCTCTATCCCAGCCGCAGTCACCTGGTCTGTTATGACCGAATAATACGGTGAGAATCGATACCACTTTTTTTTACTGGATTCGATATACAATTGTGTATCAAGATCAGGTTTCTCGTGTTGTTTTATGAGCAAATACCACGGCAACATAGGGGCAATTGATACAATCACTTTCCATTCCCCGGTAATAACTGAAAAAACAAGAAATGCAGCAAGAATTAAAAACATGATTGCTATTAGTAAATTTGAAGGTTTTTTGAATTTGAATGTTTGAACTGATTTTATGTCATTGTAGTTTAGTAAGATATTTCTCAGTTCGAATGATTTTAAATTTATACCGTTTTCATCAATAGAAATACCTGCCTGTAACATTTTTACTTGAAGGAAATACAGTAAAGAATACATTAACACGAGAATTGGGATCAATACTGCATATTCCAGACTCCGGCCCAACATCAAAACAATGTTCAAGCTCATAATTAAGCAAAAAGTGAAGATGGCTGAGTTAGCAGAGAACAAAATATTATCAGATTTACATTTTTCAACATTCGTTCGACCAGATGAAATCTGCGGAATATTTTCAAAATCGACATGCTCCCTCAATCTATATCTCGATTGAGTTACATTCGGGCACCATCCCATCATTTTCCGTATAGTTTCGAGGTTGAATGTCAATGGTTCACCTCCAGTTTATTTTTCAACTTCTGCGGGTTATCAACATAAACGTGAAGGGATACTTCATTTTTCAGTTTTGCAGTGATTTTAAGTGCATTACGATACGTTGATTTCTTTTTACCCATGAAATATATCGAGATATATGCTGATATAACTCCAATATTTAGCAAAACAGTAGAACTGGCATCCAACAACGAATAATTGCCAGCAAAGTATTGAGATGACACCTCTGTAATATGTGTCATTGAAAATGCCAGCCAAAATAGTACCAAGAGAGGAATTATCCACCGAACCAAATGGTTGTAGTTCCTTACCACTTCAGTTTTCAGGATATTGTCTTTTGGAATTACCACAGGCTTGTGAAATGGTCTATTGACAATTATCGAATCTGCGGTAAGTTCTGCATTTTTTCGTTTGGCATACATCAGTAAAAAAATTACAAATAAAAATCCGATAGAAAAAATAATACGAACGAAATTTCTGAGTATTGGCACAAAAAAAGCGGAAATGAACAAAATGATTATTGCCATAACAATTGAAAACAGAATTATACCAATACTCACAACATTGAATTCCAGATAATCAATAATAAGTTTCTCTCCAGGAGTTATCCCTTTTACGGCATGAGGAGCCATTTCATGAAATTTCTCACCATACAGTCCATGTTTTTCTCTTCTGGTATCTGCAAGATCAAAACCCTTTTGTGGGCACCATCCCATCATTTTCCGTATCGTCTGCCCAAAATCCAGTGTCAAGCCAATCCCCTCAACTTCCCGAACAGTTCATCCGCAAGTTGTGTGGGGTCATCTGTTTTCTCAAGTTCGACCTTCATTTCATCTGCAATATCCCACAGCAATTCGATACATTGCGTATACCTTGTGCATGCATTACAATCCCCTTCATGTTCATACCACACCTGCACCCCATGTTTTGCCGATACAAAGATAATGGCATTGGCATCAAACGGCATCGAATGCCCGAACAGGATGCCCCGCTCAGCATTGATACTTTCCATCTCTATCTGGTTTGACTGGGCCATCTCAAGCAACGTATCCTCAATTCGCTTATCCATGCTTATGAGTGCCCTGGATACTGCCTGTCGTGAAATATTGAACGAGCGTGCAATATTGATATTGGGAAGGCCGTCCCGGCGCAGCTTCCAGAACTTGAATTGCTTTTCATCTATTGGCAGGAACATGCGTCAATATATGTGTGTTGACTATTTAAGTATGTCGACTCACTTAATTTATTTGGCCACTCACCCTAATTATAACTATTGCCAACAAAAAGCATGCTGCTAAACGATTACCTGTAAAAGGAATTCACACAGGATCTCGCCATCCTGACCCGATAGTAGCGTCTTTCACAACTCTCGTCAGTATTGATAAAATGGAGTTTTAAGTGTCAAAGTTGGGGTGCAATGAATTACAAATCGCATAGTGCGCAGAGTAACGCAGAGAATGGGCGGCTGGTCAGGTGCCGGAAGAGTAGCAGCTGGGAATGAATAAATGAATGAGAAATGCCTGGTCTTGAGTGGCATACTACAACGCATAGTCCCAAAACCAAAACATATAACATATTGCAGTATAATGTGTTTTCCCATACGTGGATACCATGAATGACAACACCTCAGATAGAAAACCAGAGGTTATGGGAATACTCCTTAATATTTCTAAAAACCTGGCTAAAAAGAAGTATGGTGCTCTTCTCATTATAGCAGAGCCGGAAAGAGTGGAGGGAAATTACCATATTCATTATCCTCAGATACAATTCTCAGGGAACCTCCTGAGCGAAGGCATGGATTCGGTGGTAGAAAAACTTGCAACTCTTGACGGGGCCGTGATCTTTACTCCTGAAGGAGTAATGGTTGCATACGGCTGCAGGATATTGAAATCAGAAACACTTTTAGGCTTCGGGACAAAACATGCCGCCGCAAAAGGATTCACTAAATATGACCGTTCATCAACTGCCATTCTGGTGTCGGAAGAGTCAAACTGGATAAAAGTGTTCCAGCAGGGGAAGATCGTACTTGAGACCGACGCCGTGGATATTGAACCTTCAATTCTTGATAAAGTTTCGCGTTTTCTTATAAATCACGATATGGCGCTGCTTGCCAGTGCTGGAATATCTGTCGCAGCTGGCATACCGGCCGTAACATTGCTGATCGTGGGCGGAGCGTACATGATCGTGAAAACAGCAGGTTCAATGATTTCGTCGGTGATCAAAAAAGAGAAATACAAGTAGTAAGCAACGTATTTCACGTTTAACCCTCTGCACATTCTTATCCGGATATTTACTTCAGACATATATTGGTATTGCACCGTAGCAGGTAATTAATTACTTAAATAATAACCTGACACTCATACCCGGATCTGAAAAACGAGCTGAAAAGAAGCAAACTTGACGAATACAAAAAAGTACATTAAAAAGTATATGCGATTTTACAGATTTTCACAAAAAACAGCATCAGAAAAAAGCAGTATAAGTAAATGTTAAGTGCACCGACCGGGATTCGAACCCGGGTAGTAGGCTTGGAAGGCCTAAGTCATAGCCGCTAGACCATCGGTGCGCCTTGGAATGGTACTTCCTGTATAGCTTAATCCAATTTAATGCTTTCGTCATAAATAACTGCGAACCGGTTTGCAGTTTAAATAAATGTTTTATGTCGAGCGCTCATTGTATCCTATAGGGATGATTCCCCATACAAATAATTGGATCAATATACATCACAGGAGATGAGCTCGATGAACATTCGGAATATATACAGCAGCCTGATGGTTCTCATAGCGCTGGTCGTTATTGCAGGAACCGCATCAGCATATTTTGTACAGTCCTCCTCAGCTGGAACGGTAACTACTGCCAGCGGGAATGAGGTCCAGGTAAATACCATTATTGTGGGCGGCACAGGCACGGTCAGCATGAGCCCTGACAAAGCCATCGTATATCTGGGCGTGCAGACCCAGGCAAAAGATGCACAGGGTGCCCAGCAGGAAAATGCCGTGAAGATGGAGAAGATAATCAAAGCCCTGAAAAGTGCAGGTATTTCAGAGGATGATATGGAAACCTCGGGTTATAGTATATACCCCATGAGGAATTATGAAACGCCAGAACCGACCATAACCGGCTATACAGTCTCGAACCAGCTTAAAGTGACCGTGAAGGATATCGATGACGTGGGCGACGTGATAGATGTCGCTGTTGATGCAGGAGCAAATGAAGTCCAGGGCGTAAGTTTTACCTTATCTGACAAAGCGCAGCAGGATGCAAGGGAACAGGCACTTGAAAATGCGGTTAAAGCTGCCAGGGCAGATGCTGATACTCTTGCACGTGCTCTTGATGTGGCTATAGTGGCCCCCCTCGAGATCACCACCAGCGGTGGCAGTATAGCAACACCATATCCTATGTCTTATGCAGTCGCTGAAGAGATGGGATATGCGGGTAGTGCAGTCAGAACGCCTACACCCATCCAGCCCGGGGATGTGAGCGTGACCGCATATGTGCAGGTGATATACCAGTTCACATAGGTCTAAGCAGATAATGTGTGGAACAGGGATGTGGCTTAAATAAAAGCTATCCTGTTTCACTTTTTTCTCACAACAACCCAGCGTTACTTTTCAACACTGAATTGCTGTAATGTCTGATTACCGGATTCTTCGCGACCTATGCGGCACATAATCTCACTTTACTGCCAGTACAATCTGAACAGGTAGACCCCACAGAGATAACATGGTTGTATCAAGGTTTGTGAAACTGGCATCATCCAGCGTCTGTTCGACAAAGATCGGCCGGCAGTCCACATATTTTTCAAAGTTCCTGTGTGCCCATTCATAGACCCTCATCATGGTACCCGGGTTCGTACTCCCTGCCATAGCAACCACGCAGATACGCCCGCCAGGTTTCAGCACCCTTTTGCACTGCTGCAGGACAACCGGGATGACCGGAGTATCGAATAGCTCGAGGGTGAAACTCATGAATACTGCATCAAAGAAATTATCAGGGTACGGCAGGGTTGTTGCATCTCCACAGGTCAACTCGGCCCGCTCCAAAAGGCCTGCTTTGGCGAGCCTCCCGGAAGTTATTTCCAACATGCCTTCAGATAAGTCTATTCCGTATACCTTTCCTGTATCACCCACTGCTTTTGCGATTGCTGAAATGCAGTGTCCCGTACCAAACCCCAGTTCAAGTATCACTTCCCCCTCACGGGTATCCAGCTTTTCAAGTCCGGCTTCCCTGAACTTCTTCTCACTGCTCCCGGTCAACAGGTCATACCATGTGCTCATCCTGTCATAGGCTGCTTTAGACTCTGCCTTCGACCTTGTGACCCTGCTGATAGTGCCAGTTTTTCCAGTTTGTGGTGAAATATCGGTCTGCTCCATGGTTAAGAAAATGTTTTTCGAACTGATAGATTTGCACCCATACATAGAGGGGTATTTATGGTTTAATGGTGCAAATTATAGTTATGAAGAAAATGACCGTCTGTGTTTTGGGCAACTTATTCGGTAGTTGTTTTCCGTTCATTGATACCCTGGAATACCTGGAGGTCATTTCTATCTTCCACTTCACACCCGCGTTCCATTCCGAGGTCTGTAAACTCAGGTTGGTCGAAGGAAAATGTATAGAAGATGTACAAAAGGATGTCCCGGATGGATTGATGGTGTTGCGAAATGACGGACAGGACTATACCTGCCTGATACAGGGGAACATATCAGATGAAGTTTCCCGGTTCGTGGGGCAGTTTGACCTTAAACTGGAGTTCCCCATTATTTTTGATGGGGATAAGTGTAAGCTCAGTCTTGTAGGGACCCCGGACGAAATGCAAAATATCATCATGGCTGCGAAGGAAAATGGTTGGACATTAAAGATATTGTCTGTTGAACAATACGACCCGCATATCAGCAGTGCACTGAATATGCTCACTGAAAAGCAGTCCGCGATCCTTCAGTTAGCCTACAGGTCCGGATATTTCGACCGCCCCAGGAAAATTACTGCAGAAAAACTTGCAAGGAAGGTGGGGCTGCACAAGTCGACCCTGCTTGAGCACCTGCACAAGGCGCAGAAGCGTGTTATTGGGAATGTGATCGAACAGTCTGGTTAATTTGCGATGTCTGAAAGCCAATAATCGTTTTGTCATAAAACCCCAAAACAAAAATACTCCCCCCACCAATACATACCCCTCACATAAATACATCCAACCGGAGCCCCCTCAATGGAAAAACTCACCCCTGCCATGCGCCAGTATTACGACGCCAAACAACAGCACCCCGATGCCCTCATCATGTTCAGGATGGGGGACTTCTACGAATCCTTTGGCGAGGATGCAGCCACCATGGCCCGGGAACTGGATATCACTCTCACAACCAGGGGTAAGGACAAAGAAGGCGAGAAGATGCCCCTGGCAGGCATACCCTACCACGCTCTTGATTCATACCTGCCCCGCCTGATAAAAAAAGGCTACAAAGTGGCCATCTGCGAGCAACTTGAAGACCCGAAGATGGCAAAAGGCATTGTCAAACGGGGCGTGGTCAGGGTGGTCACTCCCGGTACTGCCATGGACTCGTCCATGTTCCCGGATTCTGGCAGCAATTACCTGATGGCTGTGGCCCGTCTGGACAAACAATTCGGCATCTCGTTCATTGACATCTCTACTGGCGAGTTCATCACCACCCAGGTAAATGACGTGGAAACCTTTGATGCTATTGTGAGTGAAGCAGCCAGGATGCGCCCCGCCGAATGCATCATGCCGCCAGACCTGTACAATAATAATATCCTGACCGGCAGACTGAAAGAGAACATGAAGATCATTATCCACCAGTATGAAGCAGACGCATTTGGACCAGGTATCGCCAGGCACCGACTGCTTGACCATTTCGGTACCACCACCCTGGAGGGCATGGGACTGGAAGACCTGCCCGCCGCCACTTCAGCCGCAGGTGCCGCACTGGCCTATGTGGAAGAGACCCAGATGAGGGGACTGGACCACATCCAGACTCCCCAAACGTATTTCGAGAACCAGTTCATGGTACTGGACTCCATCACCCTTCGCAACCTGGAACTGGTCAAGAACGTGCGTGATGGCTCTGCCGATTCCTCATTGCTCAGGGTGTTAAACCATACCAGCACACCCATGGGCTCCCGGTTGCTGGTAAAATGGCTGCTCCAGCCCCTAATCTCCGTACGTGACATCAACCTGCGTCTGGACAGCGTGGAAGAACTTTCACACAACACCCTGCTGCGCTATGACCTCCGCTCGCTTCTCAAAGGTATCAGGGACATGGAACGTCTTACCGGGCGCATCGTCTATGGCAACGCCAATGCCCGCGACCTGGTGGCTTTGAGGACATCACTTTTTGCCCTGCCCCAACTTAAATCAGCACTGCAGGGAGACAATGTCAGGTCAGACCTGCTCACATCCATCCAGCAGGACCTCAACGATTTTGCTGACCTTTCAAGCCTGCTTGATAATTCCATCGTAGACGAACCGCCGGTATCGCTTCGGGAAGGCAGGATAATAAAACCCGGATACAATACCCAGCTTGACGAGTTGAACGACATGGCTGCCCACGGTAAGGAATGGGTGGCAAAACTGCAGCAGCAGGAGCGGGAGCGAACCGGTATCAAATCCCTGAAAATTGCATATAATAGAGTGTTCGGATACTTCATTGAAGTAACAAGATCCAACCTGTCCCAGGTTCCGGACGAATATATCCGAAAGCAGACCACAGCGAATGCCGAGCGCTTCTACACTCCCGAATTAAAGGAAAAGGAGGCAATGATACTCTCTGCCAATGACAGGCGGGTAGCACTGGAATACGACCTGTTCATCGAGATAACCGGGCTCATCACAGGACAGGCATCTGCACTCCAGGAAACAGCAGGGCTCATCGGTAAACTGGATGTTCTCACAAACCTGGCAGAAATGGCAGTGAACAACAATTATGTCAGGCCTGAAATACACGATGGCTGCGACATCTTAATACGGGACGGCCGCCACCCGGTAGTAGAATATTCGGTTCCGGGCGGGTTCGTACCAAACGATACCCACATGGACTGCAACAATGAACAGTTCCTGCTCCTCACCGGCCCGAACATGGCGGGAAAATCCACCTACATGCGCCAGACTGCACTTATCGTTATCATGGCTCAGATCGGATGCTTTGTGCCGGCATCATACGCCTCAATCGGCATTGTGGACCGGGTGTTCACCAGGGTTGGGGCTTTTGATGACCTGGCAAGCGGGCAGAGCACGTTCATGATAGAGATGGTGGAACTGGCAAATATCCTGAACAATGCCACCCCAAAAAGTCTCATTTTACTCGATGAGATTGGCAGGGGAACCAGCACCTTTGACGGTTACAGCATAGCCCGTGCCGTGGTGGAGTTCATCCACAACAGGGGCCGGGTAGGGGTGAGGTCATTGTTTGCCACCCACTACCATCAGCTGACCAACCTTGAGGGCAGTCTCAAGCGGGTCCGTAATTACCACATTGCGGTAAAGGAAGAAGGGCATGACCTGGTGTTCCTGCGCAAGATCGTCCCGGGAGCTACTGACAAGAGTTACGGCATCCATGTTGCAAGGCTGGCCGGTGTACCGCTGAAAGTGACCCAGAGGGCAAAAGAGGTATTAACGGAAGTAGAGAGTGAGAGCCTGGGACGCAAAGGAAAACGCAGCGCAACCTATACCCAGTTAATGCTGTACGACCCTGGCAGCAGAGAAACTCCGTCGCTGCGACCACACCATCCGGTGATCGAGACCCTCAAAAAGCTGGATGTGGACACTATGACCCCACTGGATGCACTTAACACACTATCCGGGCTGAAAAAACAGGTTACTGAACATCATGACAATGAATAAGATACATCTTCTGGACGAGGCTACCATCAACAAGATAGCAGCCGGCGAGGTTATTGAGCGACCGGCATCGGTCATCAAGGAACTTCTAGAGAATTCCATAGATGCAGGAGCTACTGATATCAGGATCGAGGTCATAGGTGGAGGCACCCGGAGTATCAGGGTCACTGACAACGGCAGCGGTATGAACAGGGATGATGTATCCCTCGCTTTTTTAAAACATGCCACAAGCAAGATAACAGACGTTACTGACATTGAGAGTGTTATGACCCTGGGATTCAGGGGAGAGGCGCTGTCATCTATTACGGCGGTGGCAAAGGTCGAGATAGTGACAAAACGGGAAGGTGACCTGGAAGGGACCCGGCTGGTGGTGCATGGAGGAGAGGTTGTAAGTATCGGTGATGCGGGTACCCCAAAAGGTACGTCCGTTATAGTTGAAGACCTGTTCTACAATACACCTGCCCGCAGGAAATTCCTCAAAAAAGGCAGGACCGAACTGGCAAATATCGTAGAAGTTGTTACCAGGAACGCACTGGGGCACGACGACATCTCATTCTATTTATCTCATGATGACAGGGAACTATTCCGCTCCCCTTCATCGGGAGACCTGTTCGACACTATCGTACACATCTACGGGCCTGAGATTGCCAGGGAATTGATAGCTGTTGATTTTTCAAACAACCTGATACGGATATCCGGGTTCATATCAAGACCGGGATTCACCAGAGGTGATAAGGACTACCAGGCATTTTTCATAAACGGTCGGAGTGTAAGGTCAAAGTCCATAAGCGATGCCATCAAACTGGGATATTACACCATGCTCCCGAAGGGTCGGTATCCTGTGGCTATACTCAATTTTACCCTGGATACGTCAGAGGTGGACGTGAATGTACATCCAACCAAGCAGCATGTCAGGTTCAGCCATGAACTGGCACTGATGGATGCAGTTGCTGAAGCCATAGGTTTTGCACTGGCACAACAGGAACTATTGCAGGAAAAGGAGTATAAAGGTACACAGACGAGATTGTCAACTGACAGAATTGATGTCCCCGTCATCCGCGAGACACAAACCGAATTTCAAGTACCAGTCAAGGATACACAGCGCAGGCTTACTCGCACAGACAGATATCTGGCACTGGTATCCGGGGAATCTGAACTACCGTTTGACATTGAGATACTGGGTCAGGTGGACAACACGTATATCGTAGCCCGGACTCTGAACGGACTAATATTGATCGACCAGCATGCGGCTCATGAGCGTGTTCTCTACGAACAGGTGAGCAAATCGGGTATCAAGGGGTCGCAGGAACTCATAACCCCGATAAATCTTCAATTGAGTTCAAAGGAACGTGTGTTGATAAAGGAGTATATGCCTCATCTGGAAGAATCGGGACTCGGAATAATCGAATTCGGTCCGGATTCCTTTGCTGTGCGTGCAGTACCCAACATACTGGGCAGACTTGAAGACCCTTCAGTGGTACATGACATCATAAGTGACATTCTATCAGGCGGCAGGGTAAAGGACAGGACAGGGATTTCTGAGCGTGTGCGGAATAGCACCGCCTGCAGAGGGGCTATCAAGGCAGGGGCAAAATTGACACCAGAGCAGATGAAGAATCTTGTATTCCAGCTGTACCGCACCAGAAAGCCGTATACATGTCCCCATGGCAGACCTACTGTGGTTACTTTTAGCAGGCAGGACCTGGACAAGTTATTTAAGAGGATATAACGTTACTTCTTAAGGAATATCATGAGGCTATCATGGACGCAATAGCATTCTTTATTTTTTCGTTCGTATCAATATTCGTTATCGTTAACCCGGTAAGTGGAGTACTTACCTTCATTTCCCTGACTGCACAGATGGATTTTGAGGACAAGAATGCAATGGCAAAGCGGTCTGTGGTCCTTGCCTGTATCATTGCACTCTTTTTTGCCATTACCGGGGATCTGTTATTGAAGGTTTTCGGTATCAATGTTGACCTGTTAAGGGTAGCAGGAGGAATCCTGTTATTCACCATTGCATTTGATATGATGCATGCCAGGATTTCACAGGAAAGTGTGACCACAAAAGAGATCCAGGAGTCACAGAACCGTGATAATGTCTGGATATTTCCTATTGCCATGCCTATCCTGACCGGACCCGGTACTATTACAACGATCATCGTGCTGATAGGCTCAAACGATGTGGTGGAACATAAATTAATAGTAATTCTGGCTATCCTGCTGACCTTTTTATTATCCCTTATCGTGTTCATGTTCTCCCGCCGGATCAATAAATGGATAGGTTACACGGGAATGCTGGTATTTACCCGTATCATGGGGTTATTCCTGGCTGCCCTCGCCGTGGGTTTCGTCACTACCGGCATCTGGAACATCTACCAGACCTTCCTGTGATGAAAATTTGTGAGGCAGGTCATTCTCCTATACCAGGGTGCAGAACGGGAAGGGTATTTCAATACTTTCAGCATTGTGCTGTCCCGAAATCTTTTCGTTACTCTTATATATACCCTGATTAATTCAAGTAAACTTGTTATAACATCAATTTATTTGATTTATCCTACATATCAAACCGGTGACACGTATGCATATTATGGAAGGTTTTTTACCCGGCCCCTGGTGGCAGTTATGGTTTGTCTTTTCCCTACCTGTCATTCTATACGGTATTCGCAAACTGAACCGGATAATGGACGAAAAACGCGACCTTTTACCACTGCTCGCCGTAGCCGGAGCCTATATATTCGTCCTGTCCTCCCTGAAACTCCCGTCCGTGACCGGAAGCTGCTCCCATCCAACTGGCACCGGCATGGCAGCAATCCTTTTCGGGCCAGCGATCTCAGCCGTTCTCAGCATGATAGTGCTGCTCTACCAGGCCCTGTTCTTAGCCCATGGCGGCCTGACCACACTGGGCGCCAATGTGTTTTCCATGGGTATAGCAGGCCCTGTCATCGCATTTGTGGTTTACAGGACCGGTATGAAAGCAGGCCTGAATTTCTATCTTACTGTGTTCCTGGCAACAGCAATGGCAGACATGGCCACCTACATGGTCACTTCAATGGAACTTGCCCTGGCATTTCCGGCACAGACCGGCGGCATAATGGCATCCTTTAAAGCGTTTGCAGCTATCTTCGCCCTTACCCAGCTTCCCCTGGCTGTCATGGAAGGTGCCATAACCGCACTCATCTTCAAGTACGTTATACAGGTCAAGGGTGATGTACTGGTAAAACTTGATGTGATTGGTGAGGCGGGATTGAAAAAGATAAAGGAATTAACAACATGAAATTAGAAATCATCGTGGCTGCCATAGTCCTGCTCTTTACGGCCCAGTTCCTCTACATCTCATCTACTACGAATGCCGAGTTTGGTGGTACAGACGCCCGGAGCGGGGGCGTGATAGAAGAATTGTCAGGTGGCACGTACGAACCCACTACAAAACCATTCTGGGAACCTCCCAGCGGTGAGATAGAAAGTCTCCTCTTTGCTCTCCAGGCTGCGCTCGGTGCCCTGGTCATAGGTTACTTTTTCGGATATTACAGGGGTAAGAACCAGCCCGCTCGATCAGGTCAATCTATTCAGTCCCCTCACTCAGACACATTGAAGCCCGGGACTTGAACATGAACAACATGCTGGACGACTATGCACTGATAAGCCCGCTGCGGCACAGCAATAACTATCTCAAGCTCACCGTTGTGACTGCAGGATTGCTTTTTGGTGTATCGGCCACTTCACCAGTGACACCCCTGTTCATAGCTTTGTGCATGAGCTTTGCAATAATTGTTTTCGCAAAAGTACCGGTTACGTTCTACGTACAACTCATAACCTTGCCACTGGGATTTGCAGCTACGGGGTCCATTATTATCCTGTTCTTTTTTGGTACGGGTATTGAAATGGCAGCAATGGACATTGCCGGCCACCACCTTGCAATTGGAAGCCAGGGGCTGGACATGGCGGTTCTGGTGATGGCGCGGACCCTTAGCGGAATGTTCTGCCTGTTCTTCCTGGCACTTACAACACCAATGGTCGAACTGTTTTCCGTGCTCAAATCATCCAGGGTGCCAGCAGTCATTATCGAATTATCCATGCTTGTATACCGCTACATCTTTGTACTCCTTGAAGTAGCTGCGAGCATAAAATTCGCCCAGACGGTTCGACTGGGGTACAAAGATATACTGAGTTCGCTACGTTCCACTGCCATGCTGGCAGGTACCCTGTTCATCAGGTCATGGGAACAGGGAGAAAAGCTGTACCTTGCCATGAACTCCAGGTGTTATGACGGGAAACTGGCCATGTTCTGCCCTAAATATCCCATCAGTACTCCCGAATTGTTCATCACTTCCCTGTACATACTATCCATCATCGCCATTTTCATTACAACGGATCATATACCTGCGGTATGAGGAAGAATCATGGTCATAATTGAAACACGAGACCTGAAATATATATATCCTGACGGGACACCTGCAATAAACGGGATTGATATCAAGATTGAAAAAGGGGAGAAGATAGCCTTTGTTGGCCCGAACGGTTCTGGAAAATCAACACTGTTCCTGCTATTGAACGGTACCCTGAAACCCCAACATGGTCAGATATTATTTCATGACAGACCGTTGAAATATAATTCAAGATCCCTGAATGAGGTAAGGAAACAGATAGGGATTGTGTTCCAGAACTCGAACGACCAGTTATTTGCTCCGAGCGTATACCATGATGTGGCTTTTGGTCCTGTCAACCTGGGATATGCCCAAGATAAGGTCGAAAGCTGTGTCAATAGCACGCTTGAAACCTTAGGTCTCACGCAACTCAGGGACAAGCCGCCCCATCACCTGAGCAGCGGACAGAAGAAAATGGTTGCGATCGCGGGTGTGGTCGCCATGGAGCCGGATGTTATTATCCTTGATGAACCTCTGTCCAACCTTGACCCGGCCGGGGCCGGCGAAATTATGGAACTGCTCAATGAACTGAAAACTCTTGGTAAGACCTTAATCGTTTCAACTCATGACGTGGACCTGGCATCCAGATGGGCTGATGTGGTGTATGTCATGAAAGAGGGGAAAATATACCGTTCTGGTCACCCAAGCAGCATTTTTTCAGACCTGGCCCTTATGGAACACGCGAAACTAAAACTTCCGGCCATTGTTGAAACCTTCAGGGAATTTGAAGCAAGGGGCATTGCCGAAGGGCATGTTCCCATGACACTCCTTGACCTTATGGATTCAATGGAGCGTTCCTATATCGGGGTCAGGTGTGCGGTGGCAGACCATGATATCCAGAAGGGGGCGCAGGTTGGACTGTTCATGCGGGAAGGCACCATAATAGCAGTTCCACATTTAGAGCAGGAAGCAACTGGCAGGGCTCTATCTGATGCTGCCTCCGGTGATGAAGTAATGGTCGAAGATGTCAGGGGTTCACTTTCGTCTAAGACCGGTTGCATTCATGTGGTCAGGATACCAAGGGTGATCGAAGGCGGTTCAAAGAATGTGGATATTGAAGGGGTCAGGGCATTGCTGGAGAGGAATACGTTTGACAGGGTGGGTGTCATGGGCACTTCCGCCAGGGTGACTGCAGAAAAAGCAGGGATACATCCGGATTTTGAGGTCGATGTCATCCAGTCGGCCATGCTCTTTGCGCTGCGGGGCCTGGATTGTTTCGTTCTTGCCAGCGGCGGGATGGCCGACCTGGTAAAAAAGCGGGTAGATGGGCGCAACAACAAAGGACATCGACATATCCAGTGTACCTTTGAAAAGATATAACAATAAAATTTATTTCTTATAATATCGATACTCTTACCTTTCACTTAACAATCCTTGCAAGCAGTGATTTTTGTATGGATATGGAATTATGGGGACAGAGTTCAAAACAGGTATAGCACTGTACACACTTCTCATCATCGATTTTGACCGGGTACGGCAGTTCAATAGCAGCTGTAGGGCAGTTCTGAATACATGCACCGCATTCCTGGCATGTATCCTGGTCAATCCTGGGTTTCATTGAATAGAACCTGCCAAGATACCTGATGAGGAATGCAGGTATAGCAGCATAGGGTGCCTGACCCGGCCGTTTAAATTGGATACACACCTCATCAGCCGGGTCGCCAAGGAGCATGACCTCTTCAGGAGTAGCTGGCCCCAGACCTCTCGCTGCGGCATCTGTAGTTGTCACGATGTCATCGGGGTCAAAACCAATTAGCCTGGAGGCGATCATATCAAGTGCCACGCAGTTTTTAGATGCCATTATCACTCCCACATTCACCGGGTCGCCCCGGGATGGTCCGGCCCCTTCCATCCCTACCACCCCGTCCATGATTGCAAGAGCAGGCGGGCGTACGGAGAATATATCCACCACTGCCTGGCTGAAAATATCATTCTTGCCCAGTGCATGCGCTTTTTTCCTTATCTTAGCAGGTACGGTCCCGAACATGTTCTTGATGGCTCCTGTGAACAGGGTAAGTTCGTGGGTCTTGAGTTTTGGCAGTGTTATTATCACATCGGCATCAAGCACGGGTTTTGCCACATATATCGTATCTAACTGCTTTCCATTCGGGACATCGACCTTCTCATATCCACACACATCAAAATTAGCGATTTCAACCCCCAGTTCTTCAGCTGCCGTTTTTATTCCTGAGACTTCCAGGGCCTCTGCGGTTGCACCGGGGTGTACCATACCGGCACCATCCCCGACAATGGGAATGCCCCCAGCATCCTGTACCAGTTCGATTACTGCCGATACCACTGAGGGATGGGTTGTCACAGCATCCTCAGGTGGCCTGGCAGACAGCAGGTTTACCTTCAACAACACTCTGTCGCCCGGATGTATGATGTTATCAAGGCCCCCGATAAGTTCCAATGAATGGGTGACGGCTTTTTTCACACTGGCGTAATCACTACAATGCACAATGGAAACGGAAGTCATCTGGTTTTCTGGTTTTCGCATACTAGCTCTACTCCTTGTCTTAGATTGATTGAGAAGAGAATATTCATGTGTATCTGGAATGCATGTATATTATTCTGAATATTGATTATGGGAACATATACGATGCAAGTCCTGGAATAAATTGAGGAAAATACAGCGGCACTAACTTGACAACAATTATAATTGTCATAATGTTCATGAAAATTATCTTTCTCAGCTTTTTGTTCTCGAACAGATACAATACTACTGTCAAGTCAATCCTCAAGTGTCGGATAAAGCCGAGATAACTTAATCCTTGCATCCTCAGTTGTAAATTGCCAATTAACTTTCGCATTTTTATTGTTTCTGTATTTTTGCCATGCCAGTACTTCATCACTGACAACCGCAATGTCATCGATTCTTCTGTTTAAACACTGCCCTGTGAGCACGTTTAATTTTATCTCAGCCATATTCAACCAACTCCCATGCTTTGGAGTATACACAAACTCGAATCTGTCCAATATTGCCTTTGCCTTCTCAGGCTGAAACGTTTCATAGAGCGATCCTGGAACGTGTGTGTTCAGATTGTCCATCACCAATATTATTTTTTCTGCTGTTTCGTATTGATCCTCAATCTCCTCCAAAAAATAAGCCCAATCCTGCTTGGTTCTTCTTTCAGTGACCTTCACCATGCGCTTTCCTGCCAATGGTTCACAGACGATAAAAACATTGCACATACCGCAACGCCTGTATTCATAATCATACATGGTCGGATGCCCTGGCGAAGCAGAGATTGGAGTTCTTGTCTCTGCAATTAGCTGCTTTGGGGATTCGTCCATGCATACAACAGGATATCGTGGATCAAACGGACGTTTGTAAACATCCAACACTATTTCCATATTTGCAACAAAGTTACCGTTTTGCTCTGGAGGAATTACCCAACCTTTTTGCTTCCAAGGCTTGATCTCGTTTTTTTTAGGATACGACGTACCGTTTCATGGGAGATGCTATCAATATATTCGAGTTCGACAACCTTGTCGGCTAACAACCTAAGAGACCATCTCGCAAAACCTTCGGGTGGCTCACCGCAACTCACTGCAACCAAATGAGCTTCAAAGTCCCCGTCAGCTTTTTTATCGTAGATGCGGTCTCTCTTTCTTCCGTTGAGGGCAACTTCGATACCTTCCGAGACAAAACGCTCCTTCACTCGGTCGATCTTTCTCATACTTATGTTCAGGATGTGGGCAATTTCTTCGTTGGTCGAACGTTTTATCTGATACTCACCTTCATCGCATCCAAGTAGAATCAGAGCGTTGAGAATTTTCTGTGATTTATGTGTACCCTTGGAAATAAGTGCTCTAAGAGTTTCGCGTTCATCTTTAGTAAGCGTCACGATGTATTTCTTCATTTTCAATTCCCTCAAGTTGATTATGAAGAACATATATTATATACTTTACGACATTATATGGTTGACTTGACATTAGTATAATTCTTAACCCGAATCATCCGGTTGCTACATCGAATGCTGAATGTGATAGATGTCATAATGATGGAACAATTTTGACCCTGGCTAATGTAGACTTCCATGATAAGGCAATCAGACCTGTTGGAGGTGACAATTGTCTGGATTGTCATAGTTCTGCTCAATAGAAAGGGGAACAAAATAATGAAATGAAACGAAAATCGAACCTCATCATTAAGACGATCTGACCCGGAATTGTCAAGAAGAACGAACTATTAAAGGAGGCAAAGAACTTATGAAAATAAGGTGGGTTTTGATCTATGCGGTCTTATTAATGATTGTTATTAGCTATGGTGCCTCATCATATCCTTCATATAATACAGAGGAAGATTGCAGAAGCTGTCATGGTATTACAGTAGACCGGCATCATCTTCTGATACCAAATGGAACGTATCAATGTACAGATTGCCATGCAATGAAATATGACACACAAAATCAGATCTATTATCCTGAAGTAATTAGGAATTGTCTGACCTGCCATGTTGGAAAAGAACATACGGATGCACATCATCTCCTTGTACAGCAAGGTTTATTTGTATGTACTGATTGCCATGCAATGAAATATGATACGCAAAATCAAACTTATTATCCTGAAATAATATGGGATTGTACTATATGCCATTCGACCGTATTGATTCCAGGTACCCCCGTTCCTACACCTACGCCAACTCCAGTAAACCCACCAACAATTTCCAACCTTTCTCCGACATCTCCTGCAAAAGATATTATTGGGGCTTCAAGGGAATTCACTATTACAGTTGATCAGATAGTAGATTTTACCTGGTATCTTGACAATAATCCGGTTCAGTCAAATGAAAGTGTTCTTTATGCAGGTTATACCAATACAGGCGCAGCCTTGGGAGTATGGAACATTAGTGTAAAGGCTTCTAATGTCGATGGAAATATTATGTACATCTGGACATGGAACGTGTCATCAATACCTCCTCCACCAGTCATAACCATCTCTTTTCCAACCTCATCAATAAACGATATTGTTGGAACTTCAAGGAAATTCGGGATAACAATTGACCAGATTGCTAACATTGTCTGGTATATTAATGGTAATCCTGTCCAGTCTAATGTCAGTGTCATGGGTGCGAGTTATAATAATTCGAGTACGACCATTGGAATCTGGAACGTGAGTGCAATAGCGACAAATGCCAACGGACGTGCATCGCATACTTGGACCTGGAACGTGGCACCTCTCCCTGTTCCCCCGGTCATCAGTAATTTTGCACCCAATCCGTTAGTAAATGATATTGTGGGAGCTTCAAGGACCTTTAACATCACGATAGATCAGCCTGCTGACGTATCCTGGTATATCAACGGAATCCTGGTCCAATCCAATGGAAGTATTTCAGAAGCACGATATACTAATAACAGTTCAGCTGTGGGAACGTGGAACGTGAGTGCAATAGCGACAAATGCCAACGGAAGTGTAATGTGCACCTGGACATGGAAAGTAATGTACTATTTCAGTGGTTTCCTGTCGCCCATAAAAACTGATGGAAGAAGTATCTTCAAGCTGGGAAGTATAGTCCCAATAAAGTTTCAATTACGCGACGCTAATGGTAACGATATCAAAAGTGCAGATGTAAGATTAAATTTCACTAAGATAATCTCAACCGCTACAGGGACATATTTAGAACCTTTTTTGATAGAAAATGAAACAACAGGGGATGTTTTCATATTTAGCAACACGAGCAATATGTATAAGTATAATCTCGCAACTAAAAATATGTCAAGTGCAACCTGGCAGATAAGGGTGGATATTGATGATGGAAATTCGAATACGGTAAATATTTCACTTAAATGTTAAGGCATCACGTTGATCATGACCTGATTTTCTCCTGCATCAGGTTAAATCTCCTAATTTTTCCCCATATCTATTGCATCATGATGGTTAGTCTATAATGCAGTCGTTAGCCTAAAGAAAATGTTACCATCTTGCGTTCAAGTCTCATATCAGCAGGGTCATCCTCCACATCAAAATGAGGGATTCCGTATTCATCGTTCATTTCAGCAACAATCCTTTCAAAATCCGACCCTGCCATCAATTCCCGGAAAAGCACAGCCATTTGCCCGACCTTCTTGTAATCGCAGAACCACTGGTGCAGGATAAGGTCTACCCCTTCATATCCCACAAAGTCCCTGAACGCATCTTTGTAATACATTTCGCTCTTGCAGCAGTCAAGGTAATATAATTGATACGGTTTTTTATCTGGATGTTCAAATCCTGCTTTCATTGCTTCAGTAAAGATAGTCACATCGTCGCTCAGGCTGATATGTTTACCATATCCAGCATGGGATTTCAGGTATATGACATCCTCGTTTATGAGAGATTCCTGCCAGAGTTCCTGAAGGTCATTATCATAATCCCTGCCATGGACAAGGCGTATGCGCGCAGTGATATCATTATCCTCATAGGTGAACGTGGTCTTTAATTCGTCATACCCGCTACGGTGTTCAGTCATCCCGAATCCGATGTTCCTGAGCCTGAGCCGGGCTCCCAGAAATACACTATAGTCGTAATAAGCACCCCACGGGTCAGGCCCTATCAGAAGGGTGGCATTAAGTGTACCGCCATCGAACAGCATATCATATCTGGGTGCATTACGGCTCTTATTGATCATCAGTAATGATTTCTCTTATTTTCAGTAAATATAAATTTAACGCATTGTAAAGCATGTGTTAATCTGCGGTTCGTTGTTTTATAGAAACATGGAGTGCAAGTCATCAGGAATAATCTTAATTGGACTTCTTCGCCAATTCCTCCATAAAATGATGCTAATAAATTCATCCAAACCGGAGTTGTATTTGACCTGGAGAAAGAGAGGACCCCAGTTAAGAAAAAAAGAACTCCAATCCGAGAATGATAATTCCGGAAAGCACGCCAAATGATACTGGGATTCCTAAAATAGATTAAATGCGTATTTTTGTCATTTCACAATTATCCATGACCGGGGGCTCAAATTCACTTTTTTGTGATAGGGATAAACCAAAAAAAATACTAATTGCGAATACGATCCCGCTTTGAATGATTGATAGAAGCACTAATCGCGGCAATGGTAGAGGAATGCTTTTCAGAATGTCACCCTGAAGGGTAAATGCATAGGGCTGCGATAACGCTCAAAATGCTTGCTGTTACCAATATGAAAAACAATTTCCTATTTATTGATGGAAATGTATTCATATTTATTCTCCTTTCAGGAAGACTCGAAAAGTACTTGCCAACCCCCCATACCATAATGGCAGCCAGAGCATACCAACAGGTGCACCCTGCATAAGTGTACCAAAAATGGTGGCAGGAAAGCGGAAGAATGGAGGGGAAAAGGACTGCATATATCAAAATATATTTAATATATAATAACCTATAGGTGACTATATGAATTCTTCAACAACAATCTGTCTGGACCCTAAAGTTAAGGATATGTTAACATCTCTAAAACATTATCCTCGTGAATCATATAGCTCCGTTGTGAAGAGATTGGCAAATATGGCGATTGATAAAGAATCACTCAGCGACGAAGCAATAAATGGTATAGAAGAAGCATTAGAAGATATCAAACAGGGGCGATTGCACTCCGAAGAAGAAATTCTAAAAGAGTTTGACCTGTCATGAGCTATAAGGTCAAGTATACATCCAAAGCGAAAAGGGATCTTCAAAAGCTCCCCCTGGATATTGCACAGAGCATAATTCTATCGATTCATGATATTAAGAATGATCCCTATTCTTATGTAAAAAAGATAAAAGGGACAAAAAGTCATCCTCTCTATACTCATCGGATTGGTGAATATCGGGTAATATTGGACATTATTGATGATAGTCTGTTGATAATAGTGATTGAAACGGGTCACCGAAATAAAATCTACCGGAAATATTAATGAATGAAATTCACCCTTTTTTTAGACATTAATCATCAAATAATTATTTTGCAGCCATGACAGCACTCCACACGCAACAACTGAATACAACTCCCCCAACCCACAATTAATAATTAGTTTTGAGCCCCCCTTCAAGCATCCATCCATACTTCACACCCAAAGCCTGCAGGAAGAATCGAAAAGCGCCTGCCTGTACCCTCGTCACAAGGACGGGCGGGAGCATACCGGGAGGGGCACCCTGTTATGTGAAGATGAAGGGGCGGAAGGAGAACTGAAGAAGGATTGGTACTGGGTTTCATTATTTTTCAGACACAGATTTACACAGTACAGATATTCTATAAGGGTGGTGTAAGAATTACCATTAAAAATTAGTTTCGAAACAGGATTCAAAGGAACAAATAGTCTTATTTAAGAATAAGAAGACCAGGTATTATTATTACGGGGAGTTGTTTGGAGAAGGTGGAATTATGAAACAAGTGACCGATTTTTTGTCTACCAAAAAAGCAAATAAATGATTAAAAGAAAATCAGGACAAAGAGATAATTGATATTATACTAAACCGCATCTATTTTTTGTAACTTTTATATATACTCATCCTTATATTTTTTATTGCATTCAACGCTGCAGGTTCAGCAGGTGACTTGATAATGATCGCGATGCTGTTATCCCATTCTCCAGATACCCTTGTGCAGGATGTGGGCTCAAGTTTAATTGTCTATGGACCTTGAACATCATTCAGACAGCAATAATGCTTGGAATCATCGGGGCCTGGTGTCCCATAATGAAAACGATGATGTTCAAGCGGCAGGGCCAGGTCGTCATACCCAATGGAACAAATCTTCTGAGTAAAAGTATTGCCTGGGTAGGCAGGACTCTTGCGAAGTTCTGGTCACCATCCCAACCAGTCAATCCTGATATACTGGTTTGTGGTGAAATGTCCCTTGACCAGTTCGGTGTGACTGGCAGGATAATTCCCACTCCCGGTCATAGCGATGGTTCCCTATCGGTCCTGCTATCTACAGGCGAGGCTTTCGTGGGTGATCTGGCCGTGAACTACCTGCCCTTCGGACTTGGCCCGATCTTCCCACCCTCTGACACTGACCGCCTGAAAGTTCGGTCGCCTTGTGGTCCATCCGGTCTTCAAGTCCAACCAGTCCAAGAAGCTCTTGTGCCCGAACATGATAATCTGAGCCGTTCTTTTTGTTGGCATACGTGGGCAGTTCAACATTCTGGATCGCAGTCATTCTCGGGATCAGATTAAATGTCTGGAAAACAAAGCCGATCTCCTGGCCCCGAAGATGGGCCAGTTCATTATCTGAGATGTTATGTATGTCCTTACCATTTACGATAACCTGTCCTTGCGTAGGTCTGTCAAGGCACCCTATCATGTTCATCAAAGTACTTTTACCGGAACCTGATGGACCCATAATAGCAAGGAATTCACCAGACCTGATCGTCAGGTCTATACCATTGAGGATGGGTATTTCCATACCCCCCGGTGATAACTTTTCTTTACATCGATGACATCGATGACCGAGACATCATCCGCAGATGATTCATGGCTATTTTGTTCATTCATATTTTCCACCCGATATTTGGTAACGCACTAATATTCCACAAACCAATCTATTTATAGACATGTTTAATCTAGAATACGCATATTAATGCATATATATTTAGATAAATCGACTGGTTTGTGGATATATTACATATGCACTGAACATAAAAAAAGTAGATTTGAAGATAATTAGTGAAATAATACTTAAAAACGAATAGTTTAATATATATTCTAGGTCAATATATTTGTGATCGATATGGGTTCATTAGAAAAACTATTCGGAAAAACCGCCCAGCTTCAAGTTCTTGAAAACATTCTCAACAATCGTGGTAATACCACTTTTTTATTCGGTATCGCAGAAGAGACCGGTCTGTCCCATTCTAGTGTATCCAGGGTTATGGAACCACTGATTAAACTGGGGATTGTGAAAGAGCAAAAGGTAGGAAAGGTGTTCAGGACATTTGCGCTTGACGAAGAGAATGAATTCACAAAGAAATTATTGAAGTTCCATAAAGATATCGAGAGATTGTCGGAAAAGTACCAAAATTGAAACATTGAATGAAATTCAACTCAGTAAATGGCTATGCATTGCCACATTGAAATTTCAGGTAGGGTTGAAATATCTCGAAATATCGACTTTTCCGATAGTCCCCATATATCCACAATGTTAATATAATATTTTTTAAATACATGGAACCGTTATCAGAAGAAATTATTGATTTTTTGTAGATACCTGTGGAAAGTGAGCTATATCATCCAGATTTATACAACCACCTAATCAATATTACAACTACTTAGCATAATGAATGAAGTCATTACACATAAGATTTGTCGACTAATACGTAAACATTTCTATTTATCTACTCATCTAAAAAATAGATGGCAATCCTTATTACTGATTAACTGATATTATTTGATAATGAGTGCTCTTGAAAAAGTATTCGGACGGACTGCACAGATGACAGTGCTTGAAAATCTTATCGAACACCAGAATGAATCTACGTACCTGTCTGGTATCGCAGAAGAGACCGGGCTGTCCCATTCAAGCGTTGCAAGAGTTATTGACCCATTATTGGCTGCCGATATTGTTATTGAAAAGCGCCTGGGAAAGCAGATACGTACATTCAGGTTGAACCTGGATAATAAAACAACTAAATTGGTACTGGATTTTCATACAAGACTGAACAAGGAATTCAAATGAACCGTTCAGGCAAGCCCGATAAGAGGTCAATCATTCGATAGAATTCCTGGAATGGACCAAATGAGAATTCCATGAATACACGACATGACTGTATCTTAGACGTTTATGCAACCTTATGGCGGGACCTACGAAATAACGAAACTGGTATCGATGTTCCTGTTATCTACGACAAGCTGTAATTTTAAAACAGTACACTCGTCATCATCTTTTAACACTTCATTAAAATATTTTTCAAGGCTATTCCCCACGACAGGTGTGGCAATGCCCAGCGAAATATTCTTTTGCATCTCTTTTCCCATGATTTCGAGAGTACCTGCTATGAGCACACTACCCAGTTCATTAATGATCGTCTGGTTATTACCATATAGTATGATATTCGATTATTTATATGATAAATGAATTGGACATTCTTGCGAGTTCCATTCAAACGATAGTGTAAAAAGGTAAATGGTTTATACTTTCTCCTGGTATTTATATAATGATGGTCATAACTGACAGGGATAATGCCTTATTTGAAGCAGGAATAAAATTAGGTGCACTTTATCACCAGTTTGTAGGTTCACCGGTAAATCCCGGAAGCGTTGATAGCCTGGAATCAGCTATCAGCCAGAGCATTTCTGTCCAGCCCTATGTCCGGCACATCACGGTTCGTATCGACAGGGATATGGTACATGAGAAGGCAGGTGGAGAATTCGGATACTGTGAACTGGAAGGACGAATGCTGGACGTGGAAGCCACGATCCTGTTCAATGATACGACAGCGAGGGTAGGATTGAAATTCGATAGAGAACGTGATTACCCTATGATGCGAATAATTGAAGTACGTGAAAAGTAAAACGGACAAAGATACCATGGAAGTCATCGAACTATTAAAAGTGCTCTATTGCTCACCATTTCTTCTCTACTCATGTTACACGGACATCCGGACACGCAGGGTTTCAAATCAGGTCTGGAAGCTCATGCTTATGGGTGTTGCCCTGTTTGTTGCCAATGATATTATGAGAGGTGGCATCCCTACCCTGGTCTCACTGTTGATATCGGCCGTCATAATATATATTTTTGTGTATGTAATTTTCCAGTTAGGGGGTTTTGGCGGTGCCGATGCCAAGAGCCTGATAGTATTGTCCATCCTGTTCCCGGTCTACCCCCAGATACAGGTATCAGGCACATACTTCCCGTTACAGGGCGTGCCTTTAATAGGATTGTTTGCTTTTAGCGTATTTGGCAATGCGGTATTGCTTACCGTAGTTGTGCCACTCGGAATGCTGGCCTATAACCTGTTTACTCTCAAGCCAGGCGAGATACTGCAAAGACCCGCATACCTATTTGTGGGTTTCAAGACCGATATTTCAAGACTATCGGGGCGGCATATCAAGTTGATCGAGGAATATTCACTGTCTGATGGTAAAATCCATACTCGGTTCAGACGTAACGGTGTCAGGATAGATAACGAAATTGTTGGGAAGCTTGAAGAATATGCTGCCTGGGAACTGATTCCGCGACGGGTATGGGTCACGCCGGGGTTGCCTTTCATGATACCTATAACCCTGGGATTCTTTGTTGCAGTATTTTTCGGGGACCTGATATTTCATCTCACAAAAATCTTAATAATAGGCGGGTAATTATAATGTTTACATTACATGAATATGAGTGATCATTTTGGCTAAAAAGAAAACCATCCCTAAAAGCAGCAATGCTCCATCAGTCCAGCGGAGTGAACGTGCTGCACCGGCATACGAAAAAAATGCACCCACCACCAACACACCCTATATTGTGGTTATCGGTATTTTGCTGGTGATAATAGCTTACCTGTTATCAGGCGGTGGCTCAAATCAGGCTGCACCTGCACCTAACCAACCTGATACCAGTACATTCGACCAGGCTACATTATATGCCGGAGATATACCAGACCCATACCTGAAACCGGAATTTGCAGGTTTTTTCCCTGATAACATCAGCGGGATGAGACGCGTAAAGCTCCTGATGGACCCGTTAAATGACGAGTCCGGAGGGCGATTTGCATCAAAAGTGGAAGACAGTGCCCATGTGCTGTATCTCAGTGATTCGGTGCAGACCAATTTCGAAGTGGAATATTCAGTGTACAAAATGGAAAGTGCCCAGGCAGCCAGTGAAGTTCTTACCTACTATACTACAGAGTCGGGTTGGAATACTCTGCCAAAGCAGTTCGATGGTGTTACATTCTGGATATGGCAGGGCTTTTTGGAAGGTGCAAAGAGACCGTATGGAATGTACTTTTACTGGGACAGCATCAATGATGGAGCTTTTCTACCAATTGGCAGGCAGGGGACGAGTTTCATAGCACAGGCAAATGCTGACCTGCTTTGTTATCATGGAGAGACCGCGCAGGATGAATATTTCATTATGGTAGATGTCCATGCTCCTTTCGATAAAGTGAATGCAATTTCTGACCAGATGTATGCAGAAGCTGCAAAGCAGATACGCACACAGGGAAGTCAGGTGTAATATGGACCTGAACCCGGCCCTGGCCACATTCAGTCTTATCGCCCTGGCAGAGATGGGCGATAAGACCCAGTTGATCGCGATTGCGCTGTCGACCAGATATTCCAGGACCCACGTTTTTGCGGGACTGCTGACTGCATTTATTGTGCTGACCGCACTGGCAGTGGGTGTAGGTGAAGTGGTTGTTACCTTTATCAGTCCCCGTATTATCGGGATTGTGGCAGGGGTGTTGTTCATAGCGTTCGGGGTAATTGCTCTCCTGATGGACGACGATGACGACGCTGAACTAAACAACTCCAAAACCCATGGCGCATTCATGACCGCTTTTAGCCTGATAGCGCTTGCCGAGCTGGGTGACAAGACTGAAATTGCCGTTATTGCCCTTTCGGCCCAGTACCATGCGCCGGTGATGGTGTTCCTGGGCGCAGTGCTGGGACTGGGGTTGGTAAGTGCGCTGGGTGTGGCTATTGGTGGGAAACTTCAGACTATTGTGCCAATGGATAAGCTAAGGATTGGGTCAGGGATACTGTTTTTGGTGTTTGGGGTGCTGTTCCTCATAGGGATATAATCGTAGGTTAATCCGGAATTCAAGGCCCTTCGGTCAGATGGACTAACGCTGCAGCGTTACTGTGGTTTCCTGCCTGCATAGATACCGTACCCGTAATAGTCCATAAAATCCTTTGGAATACCCCTTGCATCTTTAACCATATCATTGATAGCTTTGCGATACGCGGGTTTTGTGAGATATACCCACAGCATCCTGTATGCTGCCATAAGTGCCGGGGTCAGGCCGTTCATTTTAATCTCGCTGATAGCCTGTTCCAGTTTTTTGATCTTTCTGGGCCTGGCAATTGTCTCCTTAAGGCCTGCGTCCTCCAGCAACCGTTCCCAGCCTGCAGCAGTCTCTGGTTTGACCCCGCCGATGGCACGTATCCCGTACTCTGCCATTTCCTGTGTAGGCTCCTGTATCCAGGTGACTTCGTTCAGTCCGATGTACCCACCACGTTTCACAACCCTTACATATTCGCTGAGAGCTTTTGCCTTATCTGCCGGAAAGGAGGTCACTGATTCACTTATGGCTGCATCGAATATAGTATCCTCAAAGGGTAGGTCCTGCACATCTGCCACCCTGAACTCAATCCTGTCTGCCAGACCTTGCTTGTGTGCTCTCTTGCTGGAGCGGTCCACCATTCCCTTTGAAATGTCTATCCCGATTATCCTGCAGCCATATATTTTCGCTATCTTGCAGGCAGATAAACCGCTGCCGCATCCTACGACCAGCAGGATTTTGTTTTCATCTATGTGGCACAGTTCGACCAGTTCTTTTGTAGCGTCCAGGCCGCCTGCATGTTTGGTGATGCCTATCTCAGCCTGCACATCAAAGTAAGGATTTTCCAGTTCAATTATGTCTTCTTTCTTCATTTCGCTTCCGCTACGCCACTGTTTCATACTACGGTTCTCGTAAAATAATGGTATACTTACAATAAATATATTTTGATTGTATGGAGGAGGAAATAGGTGAGTTCGATTGGGAATATTGGGACATTTCGAGGGAGTTTACCGTATATACTATAACATCAGCATCCAGTCAATTACCCGGGCAGCGCTATGCACAAATTATGAGCATCTCGAGGATGCTCAAAACTATTTAACCATCCGCTCATCAAGCATCTAGAAAAAATGAAGCCGTGAAAACAAAGGAAGCAGCTAAAATTATTTTTTAATTATCCTTATCCACCGATACATAAGCCATTCTACCAGTAAGATAGCAACAAATAGTTCTGTCACGGCAAATAATCGCATGGGAAATGTTGCTGAAAAAGTTTCATAATAAAATTCGGGGTGTCCCAAACCTAAATATTCAATGAAATTATGGATTGAGATCAATAATCCTACAATAAATATTATCACAACATTCTTCATTACAAAATTGTCTGAAAGAAATACACGTGCTCTCAATATTTCAATATTCACACTTTTCAATGATGAGAATAATTTTAGAAAAAGAAATATTCCGAATATTCCAAAAATTACTGTGATACCGGAAATAAACGTCGTTGTATTTTCATACATGTTGATCAACCAATGATATATGCATTTTATAAAGGTATTATTTATACATACCTATTTTTTTTGGATAAACAGTATACACCAGAATAATTGATTCTCAATTGATTTCCTATCAAGTTCATATGGATTATGTAATGTAATGTAATGTGATTTCACCATATTGAAATTCAGAAATCGATAAAACGCCCCCTACTGAGCACCTTCTCCCCGCTTTTCGAGCTTTTGCCCGTCCCTTTGAACTAGCCCAATTGCATAACCATTATGTCACTGCAGAAATATTATAAATCATTGTTACTGAACAGTTATTGAGTTTACAAAGGTAAGAATACATGAGTCTTGAAGATATTTTAAAAGCAACATTCAAAGGTGAGACCACAGAAGTAGGTTGGTATCTGGCAATGTTCAAGATCGCAGAAGAAATAGGACTGGCAGACGTGGCAACCTACCTGCGCCAGATAGCAATGGATGAGGCGTGGCATGCAGCAGAAGTGGCCAAGATACTGGGCATGGTCAAGGACACAAAGTCGAACCTTATAATGATGCTGGAAGGCGAAACCATGGCAGAAGTGGAAAAGACAGAAGCTGCCGAGATTGCCCGCAAGGAAGGGAACAACGAGGCAAGACTGTTCTTTGAACGCGCCTCACAGGACGAGGCCAGGCACAAAGCCGGTCTCAAGGGCATTGTGGATAGACTTTAACGTTTATCCTCGACTTTTTGCATAACCCTTCTTCAACTCTTTTTATCCATGGTTCAAAAAAACACAACATCAATAGTTCTAAAAATGATGATTTTGTGAGCGGGTTTGGGGAGTGGGGGTTAATTATAAAAATCGCACCCGCCCACAATCATCATTATGATAATAATCAGTATTACTATATAAATCTATTCCATATTGACTTTGAGGTAGTGTTTCGAACGATATGAATACAGAGTTATTTCTCATGCCTTCTACAGCAAAGCCATACCAAGGTGGTTTGCCAGCCCCCCTACTGCGATGGACAGTACGATCGTAAACCCTGAGATGAGCACCATATCGCGCCATCCCAGTTCTTTGCCTATCACTGCTATCGTGGCGGCACAGGGAACATATATTGTGGCCACCAGCGCAAAGACGTATATCTGCAGGGGTGTCATCACTTCAATGAACACCGCCGTACCGGCCAGCACAGCCAATATCTCCAGTGCCATCTCCTTGCGCAGGATACCGAATATAAATGCCGTGGCAGCGAATGCCGGCAGCCCCATCCATTCAACAAATACCGGTTTTGAGAATTCCTCGAACACAACCAGCAGGCCCAGGGTATCCACCACGCCCAGAATGCTGCTGCCAACTATCAGTATAGGGAATGCCACGTAAACAAACCCTTTCATCCTCAGCCATGTCTTTTTCACCATGACCCGGATACCAGGGGTACGCAGGGGCGGCATCTCCATGATAAAGCCCATCTGTTCACCTGGCAGCCCTTTGCCCAGCATCCACCCGGTCAGCAATATAATGACCAGTTCGATGAGGTAAATGGAAATGGCTGCCCAGAATCCTACAAAAGCACCCACAAGTCCCATGATAATCACGGTCCGTGCCGAACAGGGTGTCAGAGCTATCATGGCTACTGTGATAACGCGCTCCCTGTGGGTGTTCAGGGTACGGGCAGCCATAATGGCAGGTACATTGCACCCGTATCCGAGCAACAAGGGAATGATGGCACGGCCGTGCAATCCTAACCTGTGCATGAACCTGTCAAGCAGGAATGCTGCCCTGGGCAGGTAACCTGAATCTTCCATCAAAGCCAGGAAGATGTAGAATGTACCAATAAAGGGAATCACAATAGCAAGGCCCGCCTCCACGCCAAGCAGCCCGAATAGTATCGCTCTGACAGCAAGCGGGTGCAGCCCGCTCAATGCCAGTTCTGCCGGAGTTAAAAGGTACATCTCAAAAATGTCAACGATAAGTACCTCCAGATACCCGCCAACCCTGAATACGATATAGAACATGAACAGCATTAGAATCACAAATATCGGCAAACCCCAGCGGTTTGACGTCAGCACCCCGTCTAACCGGTCCATGAAATTCTTCGGTATCATGTGCTTTTCCTGGATGGTATGTTCAATAGTACCAGCTTCACCGTAGCGGTTCTTGACAATGGTATCTTTAATAGACAGGCCGCGATTCTCTTCTATAAAAGCCGGTACCGTGGCAGCTTCCATAACCTGGTCGGGAGCTTCGCAAATACCTTCAATAAAATCGCGGTCTCCTTCAAGGGCCCTGATACAGATACCACGGCTGATGTCAGGCATTTTACCCTGCATATTTTCGATAGCCATTTCCACGTGGTCATCATATTTCACACCACGCCGCTCACGCCGTCTATACCTGCCGAAATGCAGGTCTATCGGCAAAGGCCGCACCACTTCGATCGCTCTGTGAAGTGTTGTATCGATACCCTTGCCGCGAATCGCAATAGTGGGAATAACGGGCACTCCCAGTTCTTCTTCCAGCGCTTCCACATCGATCCTGATCCCCATCTTTTCGGCTGCATCTACCTGGTTCAGTGCCACTACCATGGGAATGTCTATCTCAAGCAATTGTAGTGTCAGGTTGAGATTCCTGGCAAGCCTGGTAGCATCGATAACGTTAATAATCACTGCAGGTCGTTCATGGCTGAGATACCGCATGGCTGCCCGTTCATCTTCAGTGGACGTGGATAATGAGTAGATTCCTGGCAGGTCCACCACGTTAATGGCCTCCCCTTCATGTTTCAGGGTGCCCTTTGTTATCTCCACAGTCGTGCCCGGATAGTTGGATACTTCCACACCCACACCGGTAAGCCTGGTGAAGAACGCGCTCTTGCCTACATTGGGATTACCCACAAGTGCAATGGTTAAAGGGGCATTGGATGAGGAAGTATTCTTTACATCACAGCATGACTTCAATGGTTATTCACACCCGCTGGCTTTGCACCATTATCTTTCTGGCTATATCGTTCCCCACTGCTACTTCGGTACCCATGGTCGTGATAGACAGGGTACCTTTTCCCAGTTTCCGCTTTACACGGACCTCCTGGTCAGGTATCAATCCGATTGCCGACAACCTGTCCTTTATTTCACGGGTCAGGGATATGACCTTGATCGTGCCTTGCTCGCCTTCCTTTAATTCCGATAGCGGGGTATAATCACGATATGATGCACCTGGCGGCCCGACAGGACAGCATTCACCCTGACCGATGGGATTTCCGTCGGGACAGATATCAGGATGTCCCATAAAGGCACACATCTTCTCAAGCGTGGACTCGGATATAGAATGTTCCATTTCACAGGCTTCCTTATGGGCAATATCCGGCTCTGCACCCAGTACATCCACAAGGAAGGTTTCGAGCAATTGATGGCGGCGCTTGATCCTCAGCGCTTCAGTACACCCTTTATCGGTCAGGGTCACACCATAATATGGGGTATATTCAATATAACCAGACTCTGAAAGTTTCTGGACCATTTCAGTAACGCTGGGCGCTGAAAGCTTGAGTTCCTCGGCTATCTGGCTGGTGCGGACCGGACCGCTGTTCTTTTTTGTAATATATAGTATGGTTTCAAGATATTCTTCAATGCGTTCGTTTGACATTCTATTTTCACTTCTCGGGCATTTATTTAGGTTTACCTAACTATATAGTTTTGGAATAGCAAATCTTAAGGGTAATGATTACCCTCGATTCATGGGTAATCGCTCAGCAATAGCCAGCATTTTTTGACACGAAATGATGCATGCACGTTACCGTGTCGATGTTGGAATAATAGCTGGAAATGTGCAGGTAATAGATATGAAGGAACTGATAACGGCGACCAAAGATGAACTCATGAACGTATTATGGGAGTCTAATCCACAGATCTACCATATACTCAGGGGAAGTGAGGACCTGCTTGTTACGCGTAATAAATTATCCCGTTATTTGAGTAATGTTGATGCAGCTCTGTTCAATGTGTATTCGAACCGGTATTTTAAAAATATGAACATCCTGGAAAAAAAGAATGCCAGGGAATGCATTGGGGTTTTAAAGACCATTATAAGGACTGAAAATGAAAAACAGGTACGTTTCTCTGCCCTGAAAATGTTGTCCCGGATGGCAAAAGAGGGAAGGGTGAACCGGAATATCAGTAAAGGCTTCATCTGTGAATGTATCTTCCTGTTCAGGGGTATCAGTGGCAGATCAGGACTTTATACCGCCAATGAAGTGCCTTCGTTCGTACAATTGAAAGGGAAAGAAGCAGCACTTGAGCGTATGAAGTTCCTGGATAACTATGCGGGACGGATGGAGCCGTTCTTTGAGAAATACCGCACCGGCCTGGAAACTGACCTGGTATATCGCAGGTCCATGCTAAAGGAACACATCCTGCGGCATTTCCAGGCAGATGAAGGAGACTGGAGCGATTACCGCTGGCACCTGAAACACATCATTTCAGATATCGCGACATTGCAGAGTATCATAAAACTTGACAAATCTGAAATGAAAGGTTTGAAGCTTGCAGATAAGTATCACATCCCGTTCCAGGTCACGCCATATTACCTGTCCCTGTTCGACTCTGAGAATCTCAAACAGTTCGACCGGTCAATAAGGGCACAGGTACTTCCCAGTGCGAATTACTGTAAAAACTTCTATGAAAGCAAACAAAAAGGCATCAGCATGGATTTCATGGAAGAGGCATCCACCAGTCCCATTGAAGGTATCACGCGGAGATATCCTAAAATACTTATCCTCAAACCTTATAAATCATGTCCCCAGATATGTGTTTACTGCCAGCGCAACTGGGAACTTGAGACCATTGAGGACAGCGAGATAACCAGGGATGTGATCACAAAGTCCATTGATTGGGTCGCCGACAACCCGCATATCAGCGAGGTACTGGTTACCGGAGGGGACCCGTTAACACTGGACGATTCGTATCTTGACTGGCTGCTGGGTAAAATATTTGATATCGAGCATATTGAGCGTATCAGGATAGGGACCAGGACTCTGGTCACGCTGCCTTTCCGGTTCACTGACGGGCTTTTGGAAGTGTTCAGTAACTATCAGCGTCTGGGTGAACAGGAATTATGCCTGGTAACCCATTTCCAGCATCCCACCGAGATCACTCCTGATGTACTGGATGTGGTTTCACATATCAAGAAACGTGGCATCAGTATCTATAACCAGCAGGTCTTCACCTATTATAACAGCAAGAAGTTCGAAACCTGCCTGCTACGCAAGACCATGAAGAAATCCGGTATCGACCCTTACTATACGTTCAACACCAAGGGGAAGGACGAGACCATAGATTACCGGGTCCCCATCTCAAGGATAGAGCAGGAACGCAAAGAGGAGGCCAGGCTTCTGCCAGGGCTGGAGCGGACCGACGAACCCGTGTTCAATGTACCCAGGCTGGGCAAGTCACACCTGCGGGCGTGGCAGGACCACGAGGTTATAATGATATTGCCAAATGGCAGGCGTGTTTATCGTTTTTATCCCTGGGAATCCAACCTTGGACTGGTAGAACCCTATAACTATGTGGATGTATCCATCTATGATTACCTGGAACGGCTGTACTACGATGATGAGGATATTGATGAATATAGTTCCATATGGTATTATTTTTGATCTAATTTCCCTCAATGTTTCCAAAGAGAACATGTTCTAAAAGTTTCATTTGTCCCGCCTGCCTATCCTGCGATCAATGGCTCTCTTAGACCATTTCATCTTCACCGAATGCCCGGGAAAATATCCGGTAAAAATCAAATATCCCAAAATCCATGCCATCACCAGCATCTTCTTTCAGGCTCAATCCTCTTTCAAACGAGAGGATACAGAAGGGACAGTTGGTCAACAGGCCATCCACCCCTTCATCCCGTGCAATTTCCATCCTGCGAATGGCCAGTTTATCCGATATATCAGGATATGCAGCACGCACACCTCCCCCTCCCCCGCAGCACAGTCCTGAGGAGGGTACCTGTACCAGTTCCATGCCCGGGATCTTCCTGATAAGGTCTACATAGATGGATTCATCCAGGCCGCTTGCCCTGATATGGCAGGGATAGTGATACATGGTTTTCATTGCAATCGTTTTCATATCCTTAAGGTTCAGTATCCCGTCCCTGTCCATCATGGTCATGTACTCCCCGACATCATATATCCTGAAATCAAAATTAAGCCCGTATTCCAGAGCCAGTGTGGGGTAATCGTGCCTGAATGTGGAATTACAGCCTGAACAGCTTGTGAGGATGTGGGTGACCCCGTTATTGGCGTAGGTATTGAATATCTCGAAGTTCTGGGTCACAAAAGGCTTCATGGTCTCCCTCATCCCTACCCTCATGAAAGGACTGCCGCAGCAAACCTGTTTTTTCGGGATGTGTACTGCCACTCTGTTGTGCCGGAAAATATTGATGATGGCAGCAGCCGTGTCCTGCTGCCTGCGATTAATGATGCAGCCAAAGAACAGTACCACTTCTGCTACAGGTTCACCCTCGAATTCCCTGATAGAGAGTTCTTTTATCCCGTGGAAATCACGTTCGTGGTCTTTATACATGTCCACAGCAGGGGTTGTGGTCACCGGAACACTGGCGCCTGTATCCAGTACCGACATGATGAGGCGTTTGTGGGCAGGCAGGGGGCCAAAATCCCCTGATACCGCACTGCACCTTAACTGTTCTATCACATCTCTTCGCAGGGATATGTCCTTAGGACAGGCGATCTCACATTCCTGGTCAACCGGACACTTATAGAGCCCGCTATCGACCAGTTGTTTTATCCGTTCACTGCCCAGGATGTCCCTGGGGTCGAACGCGAACCGGTAGGTCTTTGCAATAGCCGAGGGGCCTGCAAAGGAGCGGTCTACATCTATTACATTACAATCTGAATAACACGCACCGCAGAAAATACAGTCACTGACCGTGTTCAATTTTTCTGCATCCTTGGACGAGATGGCTGGTATTTCCTCAGTGGTATGGCCGGTGACCAGCCATGGCTGGACCTTTTCTATGGTCTGGTAAAACGGGTCCATATCAACAGTCAGGTCTTTTATCGTCCTCAGGTGGACAAGAGGTTCAACCAGCACCCCCCCATCAATAACCACGTCAAGCGCCTGGGTCTTGCATGCCAGCATGGCCCTGTGATTGACCCGAACAGCACATGAGCCACAGATACCGCTTCTGCAGGAACGCCTGAAGGTCAGGCTTTTGTCCTGTTCGTTCCTGATCTCGATAAGGCAGTCCAGTAGGGTCATACCGCTGGCCACATCAAGTTCAAAATCCTGGTGATACGGTCTCGCGTCCAGGTCAGGGTTGAACCGGGATATCCTGAATGTGACCCGCATCTAATACACCCTCCTCTGCGGGCTGTACCTGGTCATGGTAACCGGTTTATAGTCCAGCACAGGTCCCTGCTCACCTCTGTATGCCAGTGTATGTTTCATCCAGTGCTCATCATCCCGCATTGGGAAATCGGTCCGTGAATGCGCTCCCCTGCTTTCTTCCCTTGCGATGGCCCCGGCCACGATGACCTCGGAAAAATCCAATATATTTTTCAGTTCCAGGGCCTCGACAAGTTCAGTATTGAAGGTCATGCCCCTGTCCCTGAACCCAATACTGTTGAACCGTTCCTTGAGTGCTATTATTAATTGTCGCATGTGTGTCAGTCCGTCAATATTCCTGAATATTCCGCACTTCTGGGTCATGTTTGACTGGAGTTGCGCCCTGATGTCGGCTGCATTCTCTTCGCCTTTCCCGTCCATCATGAGGTTGATATCGTGTTCAACAAGGGGTAGCGCATCAGCAGGTATCGGTTGCAGGGCAGTCCTTTTTACATACTCTGCTGCCTTTATTCCTGCACGCCTGCCAAAAACTATGGTCTCAAGCATTGAATTTCCGCCCAGGCGATTTGCTCCGTGCACACTCACGCAGGCACACTCCCCTGCTGCGAACAGGCCGCTGGTGCCCGGTACCCTGCCGTCGGCATCGGTAGGTATGCCACCCATGGAATAGTGGGCCGTAGGTTGAATGGGAATAGGGTCTATAATACAGTCTATCCCCGAGAAACTAAGGGCAATATCATGTATCTGGGAGAGCCGGGACATAATGAGCTCTTTTTTCAGATGCCTCAGGTCAAGGTGGATAGAGCCGTCTATTCCCCGTCCCTCATCTATCTCGGTCTGGACAGCCCTGGAAACGACATCCCTGGAGGCAAGTTCCATGTTATGTGGCGCATACCGTTCCATGAACCGCTCTCCATCTTTGTTGATCAAATACCCCCCTTCCCCCCGTGCCCCTTCTGTTATCAATATCCCGTGCCTGTACAGTCCGGTAGGATGGAATTGAACGAATTCCATGTCCTGCAGGGGTACACCCGCACGATATGCTAGTGCCAGTCCGTCCCCGGTATTGGCATGGGCATTTGAGGTGATCCCATACGCCCGTCCATAACCGCCTGTTGCGAACAATATGGCCTTTGCCCTGAAAAGCTGGAGGTCTCCCCTGACCATATCATAAGCCACAAGCCCCCTGCATGTATTTTCCCGGATAATAAGCGAGACCACATGCCATTCAGGATATACTTTCACTTTTTGCTTCATCATCTGCTCGTACAGGGTCTGCAGCAGTATATGGCCTGTCTTGTCGGAAGCATAACATGTCCTGGCATAACTGTGACCACCGAATTCCCTCTGAGCTATCCGGCCTTCGTCTGTCCTGCTGAATAACGCGCCCATGCGGTCCAGTGTCCTGATATCCCCGGGTGCTTCCCTGCAGAGTATTTCAATGGCATCCTGGTCACCAAGATAATCACTGCCTTTGATAGTGTCCTGAATATGCGATTCTAGGGAATCCCCCATCTGGAGTGAATTGTCCAGCACAGATGCTATTCCACCCTGCGCAGCTCCCGAATGGGAACGTAACGGGTGCACCTTGGAAATAACGGCAACATCCACATTTTTTCCTGCTTCGAGGGCGGCCCGCATCCCGGCAAGTCCGCCTCCTATGATAAGAAGGTCGTGTGTTATCATGCATATAACAATCTAATGGGAGTTATAAATATATTCGTACAGTAAAAAGGGTCCCTATCAGTAAAAAGATACATCAGCCATCAATACCATCACCATCTCTATGACCACTTCACTTATATCCCCGGGAATTGAGCAGGACACTGGCGTACTTGTGTATGCAACTTCCACGCCCGGCCTGGGTGGTATCATCAGGCAGGTACCCGAGGATTTCGTGGTGGAAGAGCTGACGAACAGGGAAGAGCAGGAAACAGGAAAATATCTCATCTGCACTCTTACCAAAAAGAACTGGGATACCCACCATCTGGTAAGGGACATATCAAGGATACTTCGTATCAGCCAGCAACGTATCGGTCTGGCTGGCACCAAGGACAAGCAGGCTCTGACCACCCAGAAGATCAGTATATATGATATGGACATCCCTGACCTTGAGCGTGTTCAATTAAGGGATGTAACGATCATTCCCGTGGGGCGGTCCAATAAACAGGTGAGCCTGGGTGACCTGTGGGGAAATAGGTTCAGGATAACTATCCGAAAGATACCACAGCCGGTGGATGAAGTAAACACTTTGATGGGGCTCACATCCTCGCAGATACGTGAGCAGGATGGAGTACCCAACTTTTTCGGCATCCAGAGATTTGGTATCCAGCGTCCGATCACCCATCTTGTGGGTAAAAAGCTGGTCGAAGGTGACATAGAAGGCGCGGCCCTTGATTACATAGCCCGCCCGTGCCCGGGAGAGTCAGAGGATGCCCGGCAGGTCCGGCAGTATGTACTGGATACCCTTGATTTCAAGAGCGGGCTTGAAAAGTATCCTCTGCGCCTTCGATACGAGCGTGCCATGATGAGCCACCTGGTAGAAAAGCCAGGGGACTATGCAGGTGCTTTTATGTCTCTTTCCCCTAACCTGAGGAAAATGTTCGTGCATGCTTACCAGTCTTTCCTGTTCAATCTTATGATCAGCCGCAGGCTGGAGGGGGGGTTACCCATCAACAAGGCACTGGTTGGGGATATAGTCTGTTTCAAGAATGCTGCAGGGCTTCCTGACCCTGCAAGAACACAGATGGTGGCTGAGGATACACTTGATGGTATCAATAACCTGGTGCGAAGGGGCCGGGCATTTGTGACAGTGCCGGTCTACGGATATGACACGCCCATGGGGGAAGGATTGCCCGGGAAGATTGAAATGTCAGTTATCGAAGATAAAAAGGTGGATTTCAAAGGGTTCATGATGCCGGGTTTGCCGGAACTGGCCAGCAGGGGACTGCGCCGCGAGATTATTATTCCGGTTGATCCCACATCCAGGGTGGTGGAGGATACGCTGAATCCCGGATGTACAGCAGTGGGATTGGAATTTGACCTGCAAAAAGGGGCTTATGCCACAACAGTATTGCGGGAATTCATGAAGGTCAGCCCGGAATAACGTTGAACAGCCGTACCTCAAAAAAACATTTCAGTTAACACTCTAAAAATAAAGGATGCCTATATAGTAAAAATATATATGGGGGAAAGTCTTTAACTTTATATAGGCTGGTAAGCATGGACGCAAGTTCATTTATAATCAGAAACTGGTAAATACAGAAACTGATAAATACGTTTAAAAAAAATTAAATAAAATATATTATCGTCATCATTGGAGACTACATAGATGGAACGTTATTCCCTGGGCATTGATAAACTGGATGAGAACATAAACGGGATAAGAGGTGGTTCGAATATCATGATAATCGGACCGCCCATGAGCGGTAAGGAAACCATTGTCAACAATATTGTCTACAAGGGATTAAAAACAGGTGACGCTGCGGTAATTGTAACCACACGGGAACCCGGCGAGAATGTTGTTGATTGGTTCAATTATAATAATCTGGATATTCCCCTGGACCATCTTGGCATTGTAGATTGTGTGACCAAGACGTTGGGCGTCCCCACATCTGATACGGAAACTATCAGGAGGGCATCCAGTCCTGTTGATCTGACCGGTATCGGGGTTAAGATCAGTCAATTCCTCGAAGAATTCTGGATGAAAAAGAACATACGAAAGACCTGGCTATGTATCAACTCATTATCAACTATTTTGATGTATTCCAATATCCAGACCGTTTTCCGGTTCCTGCATGTTTTCACGGGAAGGGTAAAAGCTTCAGGGGCTATTGGTATTTATGTAGTGGAAGATGGGATGCATGATAACCAGGCTGTTGCCACTTTAAAACAACTTTTTGATGGTGTTATTGAAATAAGGCAGGAAAATGATATTCATTACATCAGGACAACGGGCATGAGCCAGAAACCATCTCCCTGGTACGAGTACTCAATTGAAGGAGCGAAACTTGTTTTAAAGGATGGTGAGTGATTTTGGCTGAAACGGGTATACCAAAACTGGATGAATACCTGAACGGAGGAATCCCTAAAGGGAAATCGATGATATATTTCAACCATCCTGGTGTTGAAGGTGATGTGTTTGGCATGCAGACCCTTTACCACAATCTCGCAAAGGGTGGTACCTGTGTGTACGTGACATCCAGTGCAAACCCGGAAACCTTGAAGGACCAGTTCAATGATTTAGGGTGGAATATCCGGCAATACGGTGAACGGCTTTTAATAATTGATGGATATTCATCCTTGATTGGTGGACTTTCGAACGAGAATTATGTGGTTTCTGACCCGGAAAGTATTGACAGCATGACTGAGATGATAGACCGCGCCATGAGGGATGTGCCGAAAGGTTCGATCATCATGGTCGGTTCTTTATCGACGATAATGGACCTGTGTGGTGAGGAGGATACCCTTAATGCCGTAAAGATGTGGAACAAGATGGCAATGGTGAAGGAACACGTATTCATTTACAATTTCACGGCATGGCCTTATGATGAAAATACCCTGAAACGCATTAAAAATGAGATTTTCAACTGTGTCATAAGCATTGGAGGTATTGCGGAACGTGTCATTTTCGGGCAGTACTTTGGTGTGCTTAAAGCGGACTGGTCAAAAATTGAAATGAACTCAATGTTGTTCAGGATATTGCGACCGGGGGGTATAAGGATATATATACCAAAGATACTGGTAACAGGACCATTTAATGCAGGAAAGTCATCTTTTATCCATTCCCTGTCTACCAGAGCAGTATCGGTGGACCGGCTTGGTACAACAATCGCTCTTGACCACGGTCATATCGACTATAAAGGCTTTAGCGCTGATATTTTCGGGACTCCGGGTCAGGAACGTTTCGATCCTATTATTAAAATGATAAGTGGTGAAGCCATGGGGATTTTCCTGGTAGTGGATTCAACATTACCCAAAGATTTTGTAAGAGCAAAACAAATGCTGGATATTACCAAAGGGTATGGTCTTCCGTATATTATTGTTGCCAATAAGCAAGACTTGCCGGGTGCCCTGTCTGTGAATGAGATCCGCAATCACTTTAATATACCAGAAGATGTACCTATTGTTCCAACAGTAGCGACCAGTAAGAAAGGTATATATGAAGCATTTGATATACTGGTGCAAAAAATTACCGGAGGTAACTAAGATGGAATCGACTATTGATATGCTCGAGAAAGTGCTCACTGACCTGAAGAAAGTGGGTGGAGTCGAAGCCAGTGCTGCTGCCAGTCGTGATGGGCTGTTGATGAAAGCAATTATGCCTTCGGGACAACATGCGGAAACTTTTGCTGCAATGTCAGCCACTATGCTGGGTGCAGCAGAGACTGCCACCACAGAGTTGGGAAAAGGCATTCCTGAGCGGGTCATTGTGGAATCGGACCATGGCAAACTGATCGCGACAGGTGCGGGACCCAAAGCCCTGTTGGTACTGTTGACAACGCCTGATGCAGGACTTGGACTGATATTACTTGAACTGGACAAGGCTGCACGGAAAGTAAAGGAACTTTTGTAGTATTGAATATACTCCTTTTTGAGTGAATTAAATGAATCTAACGACGTATGACCTGAAACGTGATGCTGTGCATTTGAGCCCTCTATTGAATGTGGGCAAGAACGGCATTACTGATTCTCTTGTGGAAGAACTGCTAAATCAACTTAAGCAGAATAAACTTGTGAAAATAAAAATACTTAAATCAGCAGCTGTTGGTAGCACTGACCGCATGGCGTTGGCAGAGGAGCTATCAAGGCGAACCGGTACCCAGCTTGTGGAAGTACGGGGAAGTAATGCTGTATTGTACCAGAAAAGAGGGCGAAAATAGTATATATTAGCCGATAGTTTAATCAACCTTACCTTCATATACGAAGCCCCTTAGAATAATCTAAATACCAATAATCATTGAGTTATCAAATCGGAGAATTATAATGACAACTTTGTACGATGTACCTGCTGATGCATTGATTAAGAATGTGGCACAGAAATTGAAAGATGAGAGCATGGTGGAATCACCTGCATGGTCTGCAAAGGTCAAGACCGGTGTTCACAAGGAACTATCACCCGTTGACCCTGACTGGTTCTATGTAAGGTGCGCGTCTGTCGTGCGCAGGATATATATTGACGGTCCTGTAGGTATTTCCAGGCTCAGAAGCTTCTATGGCGGCAAAAAGCGCAGAGGAGTAGCAACTGCCACCCATGCAAAAGGTAGCGGGTCTGTCATAAGTGAAGCAGTCCAGCAGCTTGAGAAAGCTGGTCTTGTAAAAACCCTGAAACAGGGTAGAGTAATATCTCCTGCAGGCAGGTCCTTGCTTGACAACATAGCACATGAAACGAAAGCAGGATTACTTGACCAATACCCTGGTCTTGAGAAGTATTAAATTGAATACTTGTATCATTTTTTACCTGAGGATAGGTTATGGGCGCAGACGAACTTGAGGATATAAGGCGTCGAAAAATGGAGCTGTTGCGGCAGCAACAGCAGCAGGGGCAAATGTCGGATGCCCAGTCCATGGCCCAGCAGGAACAGGCCCGGGCCGAGATGGAATCCAGGAAACAGGCTATAATGCGTTCCATCCTTACTTCTGAAGCAAGAGAACGCCTGAATACGCTGCGAATGACCAAACCTGAAATGGTTGAAAGTGTCGAATCACAGCTTATTGGATTAGCCCAGTCAGGAAGGTTACAGGGTAAACTGGACGACGCTAAACTGAGAAATATCTTGATGCAGATACAGCCGAAAAAACGCGATATGAGCATTACGCGCAAATGAAAGTAAGCGTACTTTTCAGCAGTGGAAAGGATAGCTCACTGGCAGCGATTCTGCTTGAACCTTTTTTTCAGGTGGAACTTGTTACCATTAACTTTGGAATTTCACCAACGTATGAATTTGCAGCACAATCTGCTCGTAAACTTGGGATACCGCATGGCGTACTGGCATTGCCCTCCACGCTTGTCGAGGAGGCAGCATCCATGTTGATTGAGGATGGTTCACCCGGACGGGCCATCAATCATCTTCACCAGCAGGCTTTAGAGGCTGTTTGTTCACGGTCCGATGTGCATATAGTGGCCGATGGAACGCGCAGGGATGACCGGGTGCCGTTGCTTGCCCTGCCCCAGGTACAAAGTCTTGAAGACAGGCATAACATCATGTACGTGCGTCCTCTTATCGGGTACGGGCGGTCTGCTATTGATGCACTGGTCAGGCAACATCTTGAGGTTGTGCAGGCGCAAAGTGATACGGTGGATAAGGCCGACTATGAGGCCGAACTCAGGGCGTTCATACGAAAACAATATAATGAAGGTGAGAGTATGGTGGAGCGTTCATTCCCCGAACATATACAATCACACGTAATTAATCGAATATACCCTTAATAGTATCAAGAGATAGGTGTAGTAGAATGAGTCAGAAGACAAAAGGTAAGAAGATACGATTGGCCAAGGCGCACAATCAGAACCAGAGGGTCCCTTCATGGGCCATAATAAAGACCAATCGGGCCGTTTCGACCCATCCGAAGAGACGGCATTGGAGACGTAGCAGTATGAATTTAGGGTAATGGAGCTAAATTATGGTACAAATTGGTGAAGAACAGGTATATACGATACCGCTCAGGGATGCTAAGCTTGCACCGCGTTGGGCGCGCAGCAAAAGGGCAGTTAAAGTAGTGTTCAGATTTCTCGAGCAACATACTAAAACAGACCGTGAACTTATCAGGGTCGATCCTAAGATAAGTGAAAAGATATGGGAGCGAGGATCAGAAAAACCGCCCCGTAAGATACGTGTCAAAACGATGAAGTTTGAAGATGGCATCTTGGAAGCCGAACTTGCAGCTGAATGATTATTCAGGTTTACTTCGGCTCATCTACCTTTTTTAGAGATGGATAATGGAACACAGGACTAACCTGCAGGGAGTGTCAGTACTTGGAGTATTTGCCAGGAGTACTGAGGAATTTGTGCTGGTTCCCGGTGAAGCTGGTGATGAGTTCATACAGACCACCGAGAATGCTCTTAGTGTTACCGCTATCCCCACATCTGTCGACGGTAGTAGTGTTATAGGTTCCTTATCCTGCGGTAACAGCACGGGATTCCTTGTTTCAGAGCGGATCAATGACTCAGAGCTGACCCGGATAAGAAAATACGTACCTGCTCAAAGACTTAAGGGTATTTACACGGCAGCAGGTAATAATATATTGTTGAATGATTCAGCTGCGCTGGTAAATCCCAATCTGTCCGATAAGATGGTAGAGAAGATCGGTACATTCCTGGGTGTAGATGTTTACAGGGGCACTGTAGGGGGACTTAAGACAGTAGGGATGGCGGGTTGCGTTACGAATAAAGGTATTTTGGTCCACCCGAGGTCCAGCAAGTTTGAACTGGACCGCCTGAGTGAAATATTCGAACTGCCTGTGGACATAGGCACGGTCAACCTGGGCTCACCGCTTGTGGGTTCTGGTCTGCTTGCTAATTCAAAGGGATTTGTGGTGGGCACGGAGACTACCGGGCATGAGATGGGCCGGATAGTGGATGCCCTGGGATACGTTTGAATTATTGGGATCAGGTAGATCACGACAATTACGGGAATTATTGCAATGAGAGGAATTATTGCCATACCGGAAATTAGTCGAATTACTTTTCCTTTATTTCCTCAATTATTTTTAAGATCTGTTTGATGTCCGTGATGATAATATCAGCTTCACAGGATAATCTTTCATGGCATACCCCTATCTGCTGGATGGACACCACGCCTTTATCTGCTTCACGCAGCGCCAGGATATCATTAATACCATCTCCTACCATGACTACCTTATTGTAGTGTTTTTTCAGGTGCCTGATAACCCACTCTTTTTTCAGGGGTGTAGCAACATCATACACTCTCTCTATGGGTATGTCCATCACCCGTGCAAGTACCTCCAGATTGCGCATGCTGTCCCCTGAAGCTATGAACGTATCTACACCCCACTTTTTTAATGTTTTCAGGGCAACAGGGGTGTTGGTGAAAGGCCTCCCGCCCGTACAGACGGTATATACAATGGTGTTGGACTGAATTTCCACGATGATCCCTACGCCCAGGTAGAATATATCAGGACATTTGTTCCTTATTATTGTTATCACTTCATGCAGGTCCTGCATAGTGGTCCTGGTGTCAAGTTCAAATGTTTTTCGTACCTGGTCCAGGGTGATCGGACTGCTTGAGCAGCTCAGGTCGATCTCGATGTTATTTTCCTGAATAAAGTCGTATATCCTGGTATAGTGATTGCAGTTCATGATCCTGTCAGGGTTGGTATGGAGTATGACCAGTCCACAGTGGGAGTGACGTCCAACCAGGTCAGTTGTAATGATATCGTCAAGGTATTCACCAGTGATGGTGTTCTTTGCCACTCTGTACATGTGTAAGAGTGTACCGGCACTGTCGAACACAACTGCTATTCCTGATTGCATGGTTATTATTATAGCAGCACACCGTTATTAATTCTTTTATTGCGAATGGTGAGGATAAACGTAACACTGAAAGGTTATAATAGATACTTGCTAAAAAGGATGTTAAGGATAGTTAATGGATAGGACATGATTTTTGTTAGGGTAGTTTATAACTATCTCGGGAGTATGCAAGTATCCAATAATATCATATATATCCATGATATATAAATTAACTGGTTTTTTCAAGGGTGAATGTTCGCAATAGAAAATGAGGTGGTATGTTTGAAAAAAATCAATGGCGGGCGCAGAGGGATTTGAACCCTCGATCTTCAGCTTAGGAGGCTGCTGCCATATCCAGGCTTGGCCATGCGCCCTCATTGGAGGAGACACGTCTTAACTGGTTATAAATGATATAAAGATTTTCCTAACCAACTGAAATTGAATTTCGTTTACTGGAACGAGATGGTCTTGGATTAGCCGATATGTTTATTATTATTAAATGTGTTTAAGGCGCAGTTACATATAATCACTATTACATTACAGAGGATTGAATAAATGAGATATCAGGGAAAATCAAGACGAAAATATACAGGTGGGCGACTCGTACGGTCTAAGGGCAAAAGGAAGCTGGAATTGGGTCGAGAGGCCGCAGAACCTCACCTGGCCGCGACCAGGCGTAAGAATGTTGACACTCTTGGCGGTAACAGGAAGGTACGCCTCTTAAGATGCAATATTGCCAATGTCACTGACCCTTCAAGTAACACTACCAAACAGGTTTCAATTGAAACCGTGACCGGAAATACAGCAAATCTGTATTACATAAGAAGGAATATCCTGACCAAAGGTTCAATCATCAGGACCGAGATGGGGAATGCCAGGGTTACAAGCAGGCCCGGCCAGGATGGTGTGGTGAACGCTGTACTTGTCAAAGAGTAAGTTACAGCTATATCCACACCCATTGTTTTCTTTTTTTTAATGTTCCTGCAATTTTACCAAAATATTTATGTACTTTTGGTGGTACCCTTTTACTATTGTGCGGCCTTACATATGATATTATTATAATGAATGAGGGTGGCTGTCCTGGAATTAGAGGATATCGACAGAATATTGAAAAAAGACCCAAAAGAAGCTGTTAAAGAGTTACTTGACCAGGTGGAGGATTACTATGGCGAGGTTCCTTATATACTTCAGTTCATGAAGGATATGCCAGATGTTCTGATACCCAAGGTAATGTATGACAATTCTATTATGCGTGAGATTAAACGTCTTGACAGAAAGACCATAGAATTGATATCAATCGGTGTGTCAGCAGCTCTTCGCTGTACCCATTGCCTGGATATGCACCTGCGGGTTGCAGAAAGAATGGATATACCCAGGGACGAAATATTTGATGCTATACTTATCGCGGGCACCCTTTCCAACGCGTCAGTTCTTGCTTATGGTACAAGGGCAATGGATGCGGAAAAGGTTGATAAGGGATATCAGACCCGGGATAAAGAAAGCCATACCTGTGATGTTTGTAACATTACAGGTGAAATTGATTGACAACATTGTTTAGTTTTTTCCTGCTGGCAAAGTACCGAGCATATTGATCATATCGATCAGTTCGGTCAATCCCTCGATCTCCCTATGAATGACCTCATCCCTGGTCATGGATATGCTCATCTCCCCGTCAACGGTAAGTTTATCCGGACCCCTTCGTATCAGTCTGTCCCCTCCGTCCCGGTTCAGTACATCTTTTATTTCTGAATCATGGACGAATGCGCGCCCCGGGAAAATAACAGTACTTTTTATCTCTGAGAGGTCAAGCTTTTCTATATCCTCGATAGTTATCAGGCACCCTATATCCTTTTCCACTCCAATCACGTTTACCGGGGCATCGAAGTTCTTGAAAATTCTATCAAGAAATGGTGCTGATACCCTGCTTGTAAGAATGGTGGCCTCCATTTTTATTTGAGGGAGCATTGACAGGGCTTTTGAGTCGTTGACAATGGCAAAAGGTGCACCTGTTTCCGGGTCCCACAGAGGCGTGCCGGTCACCCTGAATGAATAATCCCTGTTAATTTCATCCACTATGGCTGCGAACTCGTTCACGGTATGGGATTCTACGCCAGGGATGATAGGTGCATTATTGAGTATGAGTCCCTGGTCGGTGGTGTTGGCAAACCGCATAAGTATGAGTCCTTTTGCACCCATGGCTTCCAGGTCGTCACAGGTTTTCCTTAACACATTACCGTCGTTAACACCAGGTATCAATACAGAGGCTGCATAGACCTCTGAATTGCTGCAAAACGTTTCCAGATTTGAGAGGGATGCTTCAGGATGCTTGTCGTGCATATATTCTCCACGCAGCAGCGGGTCAGTGGCAAATACGGTAAATGATACTTCTGTGACGCCGTTGTCAAGGTAATATTCTGCTTCATCGCCTTTGGTGAAGCCTTTGCCGCTGGTGTAACCCAGGTGAATGGGGGATTCAAGCTGGGTCAAGGTTGCAGTCAATAATTCAAGGTCAGGGTAACAGCTTACATCACCACCACCGCTTATGGTAATACGTTCAATCGCTTCATGGTTGAGGTGAAGTGTTTGATTAAGTTCCTGAACTACCATCTGGACAGGTTTGAAACCCGGATATAGTTCTTTTACACTTTTTGTGCAGTAATGGCATCCTTTCTGTATAGGCAGGCAGTGTTTACATCCGAAAGGTGGCACGTCCCTGACGGCTTTGAAATAGCAATATCTGCAAAATCCCATGCAATCAAGTCCGGGCCTACCTCCAATATCAGCAAGCAGTTCCATATTTATCGTCTCAAAGTAACGGTTTTTTTATTACTCAACACCTTATAGTATTTAGTCTTCTTTGACGGTATGTTACCCCTACATATAGTTTTCTGTGGAATTTTTTTCCGCGTTTTTCTAAAACTATGTAAATATGTAAATGACATTATATTTTTTATTTTATCACGATTAATCCGTAACCTTTAAGTAGGTTTGTAGAATACGAAGGTAGTACGGAAAATTGCAATGGTTGTGTGATACAATGCTAGGTCAAAAGGTGATATTTTGAAAGGTTTGGGCTCTTCCTCTACTATTTTTATGAGTCCTGTTCAAAATATATCTATGACTTATCCTTCATTATATCAATTACAATCGAGCGGTTTTCTGAAAATGTATAGGAGGATAAATAAACGTGTCTGACAAAATAGACCTATATAGCGACAGAGGAGCTAAACTCAAGAGCGGCGTTGCTCTTGCAGATATAAGCCCCCTCAGAAACAAAGCTATTAAGAAAATCATCCACGACACAAAGCGAACAGCAGCCGTGGATCTGGCCGGAATCGAAAAGGCACTGGCTACTGGTAAATATGGCGGCAAAGGCCGACAGGTTTCCGGTAGGACAATGAAGCTCGACGTGGTCAAGAACGCAGATAGCATTGTAAAGAGAGTTGCCGAATTAGTGCAAGTCGATAAAGGTGACGATACTAATGTGAAGTCCCTCAATGGCGGCAAGCAGATGCTTGTACAGGTACCCTCTTCCAGAATAGAAGCAGGTGCCGAGTATGTGTCATCACTGACATGTGCATCAATGGCAACACTTCAGGCAATGATTGAGACCTTCAATCTGAACATGTTCAATGTTCCTGAGACCAAGGCAGCAATCATGGGACAGTATCCACAGACCATGGATTTGGCTGGCGGTAATGTTAAGTCAATTCTGGAAATCCCACAGAAAGATGAGGGTCTGGGCCACTCATTGAGAAACATCATGGCAAACCACCTGGCAGCCGTGACAAAGAAGAACGCCATGAACACAGCAGCTCTCTCTGGTATCTATGAGCAGGCCGGTGTGTTCGAGATGGGTAATGCTCTTGGAATGTTCGAGAGAAATCAGCTGCTCGGTCTGGCATACCAGAACCTGAATGCTAACAACCTCGTCTATAGTACAACCAAGGCAAACGGCGCAACCGGTACCATCGGTACAGTCGTGCACTCCATCGTTGAGCGCGGTATTGCAGATGGTGTAATTGCAGCCGATAAGAAATTCAGTTCAGGATATACCTGCTACAAGGCAAACGATGTATCCTTGTGGAACGCATATTGCGCAGCCGGAACTCTTGCAGCAAACCTGGTCAACTGCGGTGCAGGAAGATCACCACAGCACACATCATCAACTCTGTTGTACTTCAACGATTTGATTGAGAAAGAGACAGGCCTGCCAGGATGCGACTGGGGTAAGGTACAGGGTACTGCAGTAGGATTCTCCTTCTTCAGCCACTCTATCTATGGCGGCGGCGGTCCTGGTGTGTTCAACGGTAACCACGTAGTTACCAGGCACTCCAGAGGCTTCGCTATCCCATGCGTAGCAGCATCAGTATCACTCGATGCCGGTGTCCAGATGTTCACACCTGAGATGACATCCGGTCTTGTCGGAGAAGTGTTCGGATCTGTAGCAGAATTCAGAGAGCCAATTAAGGCTGTCGCAGGAGCGCTATAAGAGCATAGAGGATTTAAATGGTTGATACAAATTCCGTTTCAGGTAAGAAAAAGCCAATTCAGGTTGAGATATTCCCTCAGCGTGTATTGATGCCCGATACAGCCGAACAGTTGCTCAATGTAATTGATAAGGTTCCGGGTGTTATTCGGATGGTGATACAGGGCCCCAGTCTCCCTAACAGGGTAATGTGTGGTCCCGGAGCAGGTACTCCGGTAAATCATCCGGACCGGCGATTGATCAATGTTTCAGGTCATGCATTTGAACTGAACATCAGATTGGGCCGGGTACAGGTAGAAATTGAGGACCGAAGCGTCAAAGAGAAACTGCGACAGGTAGTAGCAGAAGTATTGCCGTTCCCCTTCGAATACAGGGAAGGTTTCTTTATACGCACGAAGGCTACGCTGACGGATTATGCCAAGTACGGATTCAGGAGCAGGATTGATGAATCCATTAATCTTGATGACGAACGCCTGCTTGGATTGACAGATCCAAAAGCAAAGAACAAGGATCGCATTTGCATGGTAGGAACAACTGAAGAGAGGTAGACCATGTTCGGACGAGATACACAGTGTGTGGATTGCAGAGAAAGCATGGGCCTGGGAAGAGGCGGCGGACTTGCCCAAAGAGGCACGCTGTCAGAGACCGGCAGGCCTGATGTGATTGCAATCGCCATGTCTCCAGGACGTCGTCATATTACCAAACCCGTATGTGAAATTACATACGGCCTCAGAAGGGAAGGAATTCAGGTAAGTGTACTGGTACTTAATGCCGGTGCCGGTGTCCCTGAAGATCTGACAGGAAAATCTGCTATGGGATATGGACCAAAATTCGGTCTGACCCCGGTGGAACTGGAACAGATCAAGAGACATAAACTCCTGGTCCTGCATCTGGGAAATGTTGATTCGCATGTAATTAGCAAGACCTTGGCAGTCCTTAAATTCGTAGATATTCCAACCGTAATAGCTTGCCAGAATCCCATCGATTTTGAGCTATTTGCCGAAGCAGGAATTAAGACACGACTGGTCAAACCAAGACCTGAAAATATTCAGACCGAGGGAACAGTCATGGAAATCGTAAGCGGAATCACAAGAGGCGAAACCTGTTCACGGGAGAACCTCAATAAAATTGTGAAATACGTTAAAACCATTAATCCACTAAATAATTAAGGAGATGAGATATTATGGCATATAAACCACAATATTATCCTGGCAACACATCAGTTGCTCAGAACAGGCGCAAGCACATGTCCAACAACGTCGAGAAACTCAGAGAAGTCTCTGATGAAGACGTTACAGCAATGCTGGGACACAGGGCACCTGGTACAGACTACCCAAGCACACATCCGCCACTGGCCGAGATGGGTGAGCCCGATTGCCCCGTAAGGGAGATCGTAACACCTACACCCGGTACCGCAGCAGGCGACCGTGTACGATATGTACAGTGGGCAGATTCCATGTATAATGCACCATCCACACCATACTGGAGGTCATATCATGCAGCAATCAACCACAGGGGAGTAGATCCCGGTACACTGTCCGGTAGACAGGTCGTAGAGGCCCGTGAGAGAGATATGGAACTGATCGCCAAAGAGCAGATCGAGACTGAGATGACCTGTCCAGGTCTGGCCGGTCTGAGAGGATGTACCGTGCACGGTCACTCCTGCAGGTTGCAGGAAGATGGTGTCATGTTCGACATGCTCGACAGGCGCCGATTGGAAAGCGGCTCAATCATTCAGGACAAGGACCAGGTCGGTGTACCAATTGACCGCAAGGTCAACATGGGCAAGCCAATGTCATCTGCCGAAGCAGCCAAGAGGACCACCTTCTATAGAGTTGGTAATGTGGCATTCAGAGACGACAAGGAAGTTGTTGAATGGACACAGAGAATTTGGGAACTTAGGTCCATATATGGGTACCAGCCCAAATAATTGAGGTGAATAGAATGGCAAATTTCAAAAATTTAGCAACAGCCAAGAAGGAATTCGTTAAAGCAATGGAAACCAAATACTCCAAAGAATGGGGTTCCAACAAGCAGTCTGATGACATTCAGTCAACCACTGCAAAGTACCTGAGACTTGGCTATCAGCAGAACCCAAGAAAGGTCGAGATGGCAAAGATCGGTGCAGAGATCACCAAGAAGAGAGGTCTCCAGGCATATGATCCTATGCTCCACCTGGCCGGTATACCACTGGGTCAGAGACAGTTGACCCCATATACCCTCAGCGGAACTGATATCGTATGCGACGGCGACGATCTCCACTACGTCAACAATGCTGCCATGCAGCAGGAATGGGACGACATCAGGAGAACCTGCGTTGTAGGTCTGGACCTGGCTCACGAGACTCTGGAAAAGAGACTCGGCAAAGAAGTCACACCTGAGACCATCAACTACTATCTGGAAGTACTGAACCATGCAATGCCTGGTGCAGCTATTGTCCAGGAACACATGGTAGAGACTCATCCAGCAATGGTAGATGACTGCTATGTAAAGGTCTTCACTGGCGACGATTCCCTGAAGGACGAGCTGGATTCCCAGTTCGTAATCGACATCGATAAGATGTTCAACAAAGAGCATGCAGCCCAGATAAAGGCTTCAATAGGCAAGTCTTCATTCCAGGCAGTGCATATCCCAACAGTGGTCTCAAGGACTGCTGATGGTGGTCAGACATCCAGATGGATGGCAATGCAGGTCGGTATGTCATTCATCAGTGCATATCACATGTGCGCTGGTGAGGCAGCAGTCGCTGATCTGGCATTCACAGCCAAGCACGCTGGTCTCGTAGAAATGTCCGAAATGCTTCCCGCAAGGCGAGCAAGAGGACCTAACGAGCCTGGTGGTCTGTCCTTCGGTCACATGGCCGATATCGTCCAGACCTCAAGGAAGTTCAGAGATGACCCATGTAAGATCGCTCTGGAAACCTGCGCTGCAGCTTCCATGCTGTACGATCAGATCTGGCTCGGCGGTTACATGTCCGGTGGTGTCGGCTTCACAATGTATGCCACAGCCGCATACACCAACAACATCGTTGATGACGACCTGTATGCATCCACCGAATATGCATGGGATAAATACAAAGGTGGCGTCGGCAAGACCGTTGCACCAAGCGTTGATGTCATAAGGGACATCGGTACCTGGGGCACACTGTATGGTCTTGAACTGTACGAGAATTACCCGACCGCTCTGGAAGATCACTTCGGTGGTTCACAGAGAGCTACTGTGGTCTCAGTTGCCTCCGCAGCTGCAACCTCAATTGCAACAGGTAACTCCAATGCCGGTCTGTCAGCCTGGTATCTGTCCATGTACCTCCACAAAGAGGCACACGGTCGACTCGGCTTCTTCGGATATGACCTGCAGGATCAGTGCGGTGCAACAAACGTGTTCTCCTATCAGTCCGATGAAGGTCTGCTTGGTGAACTCAGAGGAGCAAACTACCCCAACTACGCCATGAACGTCGGTCACCAGGGCGGTTATACAACCGTTATCACCGGTGCCTACACTGGTAGGGGAGATGCCTTCGCAGTCAACCCACTGGTCAAGACCTGCTTCGCCGATGACCTCATGAACTTCGACTTCCTCGAAGTAAGAGAGTGCTTCGGTAAGGGCGCACTGAGAGAATTCGACAGGTGCGCTGGTGAGCGAGCCTTCGTTATTCCAGCAAAATAAATCGAAACAATTTAACGTAGGTGTGGTTTCCACACCTACAACTTTTCATTTTTAGCACCACACGTTGAGTGGATAACTTTTTCTGTTTTTAGTCAGCCCCATCAGTAAACAAGAAAATCCTCCCTACGGTCGGATTAACTTGAGTACACAATATTATACTTTATGTACTAATCAAAAACTATTCAAGTATCAGGGACATTATTACCTTTCATGAGCAGTGAGATTGTTATTGGTATCTCCGGTGCGTCAGGGGTCATATATGGCATAAGACTGCTGGAAGTGCTGAAAAGTATGGACGATTACGTTGTCCATCTGGTGATTTCCGAACCAGGCAAACAGGTTATCGGGATCGAGACTGAATATCCTGTGTCCGATGTAGAAGCACTGGCCGACCATGTGTGGGGCGAGCGTGAATTCAAGGCTCCAATTGCCAGCGGTTCACACAGGACCAATGGGATGGTTATAGTGCCATGCAGCATGAAGACCCTTTCAGGTATTGCCAGTGGTTTTTCAGATACACTTATGGGACGCGCGGCAGATATCTGCCTGAAAGAGGACCGACGGTTGATACTTGTCCCCAGGGAGACTCCACTGAGCCTGATAGACCTTGAGAATATGGTAAGGGTGAGACGGGCCGGTGCCGCGGTGCTGCCTGCATGTCCAGGACTGTATCCCAGGCCGCAGACTGTGGCTGAGATGGTTGATTTTGTCGTGGGCAGGGTACTCGACCTGCTGGGTATAGAGCACGAACTGTATCGCAGGTGGGAGTAGGAATGTGGATATGGTGGTCTGTCAATGGTAGGTTCCATGAATGCGAATAAATCGGTCTATCCAGGTTTACTGGTAATATTCATTGTAGCAATAAGCACGGTATTTTCAACAGGCTGCATCGATGATGGGAGTTTATCAACTTTTAGCGGTGATCCTGTAGTTAAAAGAGTCCAGCCTTACACAAGCCAGATCGTATTCAATGATATATCCTTAAGAAAACAGGCTGCCACTATTGTAAAAGACTGCCCGTCCGGAGATAAGGAATGCCAGGTAGCTAAAATATATCGATATGTGGTTGAAAATTATTCCTATTACAGTGACCCCAGAAATGCAGAATTTATCCAATCTCCCTATGATACAATAGATGTACAGGGTGGTGATTGTGAAGACCTGACAATACTGCTTATGTCGCTACTGGAGAACCTGGGAATTAAAACATATTTTGTAATTACCGAGGACCATGCATATTGCCTGGTGTATGATGTTGATATTGAAAATATAATGCAGTATATTGAAGAGCCCATCCTGCGCCAGGTTTCACAGGACATGGGTCAAAACGGGAATATGGATGTGGTGTTGGAAGGCGGCAAGCTCTATATTGTTGAGCAAAAAAAGCAGACATTTACCCTCAAACCCGGATATTTATTTTATTATGGAGGGAACGGGTCCGGATTTTCATCACCTGTTAAGTATATGGATATAAAATATAATCTCTCGTCGTCTCAACCTTTGACAACCTATGTCGTCCCTTCAAGAGCAGATTATGAACTAATGTCCAGGGACCGCTCATTCAACTATTTTCCATCATGTACGAATCAAAATGTTGTATGGATAAGGGATGCCTGCCCCAGCCTTTCAACTCATGGGGGCCTGGTGATAAAGAATGATAACAAAAACGATGCAATAATTGATATGGATCTGAAATTCTATTTCTATTATTCTCCCGTTGAACTATTCAGGGATCAGCAGATATCGTTTTATGAGATCGATGGTAAGAAAAGCATCGTTCTTGATGCTACTGCCGGTAAATACGGTTATCCCGGATACGATGCAAATCTTGAAGGAGAAAAAATTGCTTTGGACCCATTAACAAAGGAATATATTTATCTTATTTGAAACGACAGGTTAACCTCAATACCAAAAGATTTTTTAATAAACGATGAAAAATTACCGGCAATTACTATCATGTATCATGTGGTCAGTTCTATGAAATTCAAAACAGTGTGTATTCTTACCGTTATGGTTATCCTGTTATCTCCAAACGCCACACTTGCTGATATTGGTCCAAAGCCGTCTATGGAATTTAATCTGGTATATGAGATATCGGGACCTGTTACGCTTATTGATGGCCAGCAGCTGGAATGCGAAGATGACAGGTACCTGCAATCGCATCCGATTGAGCAGCCGGGTCCACAGGGTTTTTACTGTGTGCAGGACTCATGCAGCTCGATGGCATACAGTTATGCACCATACCAGAAACTGGTACTTAATTTCTCTGACCGGACCCGGGAGAGCAATGTATTCAAAGCCAGGTCATTTAATGCAAGGTTTGATGTGAGAGTAACTGACACGGGATTGGTTGTAAAGGAAAGAACCGTCCCGGCATTAGAAAGGATGCTATTTTTCCTGGTGGCACTGGTCCTTACCCTGACCATTGAAGTTCTGGCTGCGTTGATATTCCTCTTGGCAGTAAAACGTCCAAAGAGTGTGTTGAAATCTGTAGTGAAGGCAAATCTTATCTCATTACCCGTGGTCTGGTTCATTTTTCCGGTAATGAAGGTGTTCTTCCTGGTGGTAGTTCTGTCTGAGATATTTGCCGTGGTCTTTGAAGGATATTTCATCCATTCAATGGACAAAACAATATTGTCTCTGAAGCAGTCACTTATATTGAGCATGATAATGAACGCAGCCAGTTTCGTATTAGGCGGTTTTATCATTTTTGTATTCGGTATGTGGTATTCATGAAGTTAACTTATTTCGGACATTCGGCATTCCTCATCGAAGACCTGCTCATTGACCCGTTCTTAACAGGAAACCCGAAGTGCACTACAGAACCAAAAGATGTTGAATGCAGCATCATCTGCCTGACCCATGACCATAGCGACCATCTGGGTGATGCTTTCGAGATCGCAAAGAACAATAATGCTACCATTGTAGCTATTCACGAAATCGCAAAGGCAGCTGGCTCACAGGGTTTTGAATCAATAGGCATGAACATAGGCGGTTGGGTCTCTGCAGGGAAGTGGCGCATCAAGATGGTAGAGGCAAAGCATTCTGCAAACATGGGTCATCCTGCAGGTTTTATCCTGAACCACAGGAAGTATAACCGGACCATATACCATGCAGGCGATACCGGGCTGTTTGGTGATATGAAACTGATAGGGGCTGAAGGTATCGATATTGCCCTGCTGCCTATCGGGGACCGATACACGATGGGCATAAGAGATGCACTCAGTGCGGTTGAATTGATAAGGCCCGGACTTGTTATACCTATACATTACGGGACGTTTCCCGCTATCTCCGTGAATCCGGAAGATTTCAGGAAGGATTGTCCGGTCGAAGTCACGATACTCAAACCGGGTGATGAAATAGAGTTTTAATTTTCCAGGCAAAAAAAAAGAAAAAACGCCCGGACCGGGATTCGAACCCGGGTCGAAGACTCGACAGGCCTTCATGATAGTCCCCTACACTATCCGGACGCAGTGAAATCCGTGTATCTACACGGGGTTTAGGGTACTTCTGAATGCGATTCATTGCATTTAAGCCTTACGTTGGACACCGGGTATCTTTCAGTTCATGAATTTCCTGGAACCACCACAGGAAAAACCCAAACACATATATCTTGATAAAATACACTCAATTCTTGCCGGTGCTTAACAGTACGGAATCTGGAGGGTGGGAATGTATGAGAGAAACTATACTAAGAATAACAATGCCGGATAACTGGGTGAAGGATGTCAGCAAGAATTATTCTGCCAATATCAAGTTCATTGAATGTATGCCTTTTGGTGAATCCGGTGGCAGGAGCCTTATTGAGATAGAGGGCGACGAGAATATTATCCATTCCATTACAGCCGATATAAAGGCCCATCCGGATGTCAATAAAGTAGATATCTCTGCATATAAAGATGGTGGTGTTTATGGCTCAGTGGTGACTAACAAGTGCTCAGCATGCAGGGCACTGGCAAATTCGGATTGTTTCTTGATATCAGCCCAGTGTCTGGGGGATGGCAGAGTTGAGTGGAGATTGATAACAGGCGGAGAAGGTTCCCTGAAACATTTGATTGATTGCCTATACGAACGCGGATGTGAAGTGGAACTTAAAAATTCCAGTATTTTGACAAAAAAGAATGTTCTTACCACGCGGCAGGAAGAAATTGTACGCATAGCACTTACAAAAGGTTATTATGATTATCCCAAAAAGACGACCATCAAAGAACTTGCAGAATTGTTCAATACATCCCCATCCACCATAGGTAAGATTGTCCAGAGGGGGGAAAAGAAAATTATTAAGGAACATTTTCTAAACAGGATATGAACATTCTATGTCTGCAGAGTGACCTGGTAAGGGATTGAAAGAATTATTGGACTATACATGAAAGATTGAATTGAGAAAATGATTTTGAAGAGTTTAAACCATTCATCAATGCTGATAGAACTTGATTTTATGACTTTAACGTAAAACACCAGCAAGGTTTCGGTATTATAGGTATTTATTTGATAACGTATGATATACCCCCTGAGCAGATTAAGGAATACTATCCGTTCCCGGCCGTCTACCTGTGCGGCTGATTAACAGAACGAATGACTGGGTGCAATATAATGAACACTTTACCATGGATCATCGCAGCTACACTGTTTGTCAGTTTGATATCACTGATAGGGATTGTTACATTTTCGATCAGTGACAGGTCATTGAAGAAGGTCCTTCTGGTGCTGGTGGGATTTTCGGCAGGCACTCTGATGGGTGGAGCTTTTTTACACCTGCTGCCAGAAGCATTGACAACGTCACCTGCTAAAACCACGTTCAACACATTAATACTTGGATTTATACTGTTCTTCCTGCTTGAAAAGATTGTATGGAGACACTGCCATAAGGATCATTGCGAAATACATTCCTTTGCTTACCTGAACCTGTTCGGGGATGCTACCCATAATCTCATTGACGGATTCATCCTGGCAGCGGCATTTCTTACCAACATCCCGTTAGGTATTGCTACTACGCTGGCAGTGGCTGCCCATGAAATTCCCCAGGAGATCGGGGATTTCGGGGTACTGGTATATGGCGGTTTTGGGAAAAAAAAAGCGCTCGCCTTGAACCTTGTGACTGCGCTGACCGCGCTGTTGGGAGGAGTGATGGGGTATTATTTGTCATCATACATAGGTGGCACGATGAATATTCTCCTGCCATTTGCAGCCGGGGGGTTTTTATACATTGCAGCAGTGGACCTTTTACCTGAACTGCATAAAGAGACTGATAAGTGGAAAACCATCTTCTCATTCTTTTCGTTCATTGCCGGTATAGGACTTATGTGGTTCTTGAGATTTTTATCAGAAAGCTGAAAAACGAGCTATGCAACTATTATTTGTATTCGTATTATATTGGTACGTTGGAATGTTGCAGGTTCGTACATTGGAAAGTGGTACCTTAGTACGTTGGATTTACATTGCATACGTGGTTTCTTTATTACCGTTAACAATCACCCGGATATATGCGGGACAAACACTTTAGGCTATTAATGAATTATAGTTTTATGGAATAATTTGTATCGAAATGGGGCCACAACAATGCCACATGTTATATACAAATATCCTGACGAGTCCAATCGATAAACCATGGCGGGTAGGAACGGGGGAGTTATGACCACCCTTCATCGCGTCCGGGAGAACCATTCATTTAGGTGATAATGGCACCATTTTTCTCCTTGACATTTCATTTGCCGTTCCCTCCCCCTGTCCATTATTTTGTATATGGAGGGTCATCCTTCAATGCAATGCAGGTAATCTAACATTTTATTATCTTGAGTAAAATAAATTTCAAATAACTATGACCCCAGGCTCTCTAAAGCAAGTTCCACAACCGAACCTGCAACATGACAAAAAACGCCTGCTCACCAGGTTTTGCTCTGCAGTAAAAATAACAATACATATCTCTATACGACTACACAGATGAGACCAATGGCCGACCTGACCATCCCGGAATCCCAAAAACTCGTAGACCAATGGATAAGCCAGTTCGAAGCCGGATACTGGCCACCCCTATCCATGCTCGCAGCCATGATGGAAGAAGTAGGGGAACTTGCCAAAGAGATAAACTCGCTCGAATGCCACAAACCCAAAAAAACAGATGATGGCGACATAAACATTGTAATGGAACTCGGAGACATCCTGTTCGCGCTCATTTGCCTGGCAAATTATTATGATATCGGGCTGGAGGATGCCCTGAGAAAAGTAATGGCCAAGTATGATATGCGGGATAGGGAACGCTGGGAACGAATTATTGAACGCTGAGTACATGGAAGAAACGCCAAGCTTAAAGTAGTCAACGGATTAATATTTGAACTGATGGATTACAGTTTATTCATATTCCCCATTGTCGGCGGCCTTATAGGGTATACCACCAATTACATAGCCGTCAAGATGCTCTTCCGCCCCCACAAACCCATAGGTATAGGACCACTCAAGATCCAGGGAGTGCTGCCAAAACGCCGCAATGATATCGCGACCAGTATCGCTGCCACAGTGGAAGAAGAACTGATATCAATAAAAGACCTGACCGTGATATTAAAGAACCTCGACCTCGGCACGGAGATAGATGAAATGGTCGATGATTTCTTCAGGTCTTCAGATTATGACGGCAAAAGCGAGATACTCTCGAAAATAAACGTAACTATCAATTCCTACATGCGGTCAAAGGTGAAAAAGTCACTCAACAGGAACAAGGACGAACTCATCACAGAATTTATCCGCAGGATAGAAGGTGAACTGGACTTCAAGGGCATAATCGAGACTAAAATAGAAGGTTATGACCTGAACCAGCTGGAAAATATCGTTATGAGGGTATCATCAAATGAACTTCGCTACATCACTATTATCGGTGGCGTCCTCGGTTTTATGGTAGGGCTGGTACAGATGGTTATATTTCTGGCAATGTAAAGGGGAAAACCCCCCTTACTTAAGACTTCCAGGTTTTATTCTCCCTCGTCCTCACCGCGCTCTTTTGTGATCTTTAAGGAAAATTGTTTGAGGATCATGTTTTCTTCGGGGGTTGGGTCCTCAGTTTTATTAATAGCCCTTAATCGCTCCTCTTCTATACCTGTGCCTTTGCTGATATCTTCATATGTGAACCTGAATTTATGCATCAGTTCTTTCATGTATCGTTTGAATTTAATTCGTGATCTGGATAATGCCATGTTTGTCCTCCTGATATGCTGTGAATATTCAATCCACTATGTACGTTTCACGTAAATAATTAATCTATCGATACAAAATACATCAATGCATCACGACTACAAGGTGCGGGCCCCTATAAATCCGATGCGGCTGTGCCCTACGTTCCCGAATTCCTGCAATGCCTCCCCCTTACCCGGGGCAAACACAGTATCCCCCAGCATGGCCATGCTGGCCATCCCGCCCTGCGCCTCAACAGCTTCCACTGCATCAAGGGCACGGCTACTGATAAGCCCGGTCTCGACAGCAAACTGCCTGGACAATGACATGAAATGTTCAAGTCCCGGTCGTTCTCGCAACGACTTTAATGCCTTCACTCCCATCTCATTCACGCGCTTCATGGTCTCTTCCTCACCCAGTATTGATGCAGTGGATATCTCACCCAGGCACACCCAGGAAATTTCGCAGGGTTTGACAGATATTTGTCGCGTAACCCCCACCCCGGGCGCTCCGGGTGCAGTCCGCATCACCAGTCCTCCCGTACACTGTCCTGCCACATCCCCCATCCCTGTCCTGTTCAACACTTCAGCACAATGGGCCACAGCAGCAATTTTCCGTTCGCCCGTCCTGGCGTCATACACCTGTGCGCAGGCAAAGCCGGCAGCCAGTGCCGCAGCTCCGCTCACCCCGAACCCGAAACCCGGCCGTACATCAGACGTAAGGTCGAGGGAAAAAGGCGGTCTGTCTGTTCCCAGAAGTTCATTTAATACATATTCGACTGTAGGAAAATCCGTATGCTCGCCGTTGAATGTGATGGCAGGTACAGCAGAATGTGTATCAATTTTTGCCCTGACCCCTGCTTCAAGGCACAGCCCGCATCCGAGCGAACCTGCCTTAAGCGGGTCGGTATTGGGTATTACCGAAAAAAAACCAGTTATATGGGCCGGGGCAAAAGCACCCGCTATCATCCTGAAACCTCAAGATACCTGTCCAGTATGGAACTGGCAATACCCTGTTTGTTCCCGGTCACAGGGCCCATTACCATTCCACTGGCCTCCATCAGATATACCGTATTATCCTCGGTCCCCATCCCGCGTATGCCCACATCATTGGCAACCACCAACATAAGACCGTACCTGTCCATCAGGTCCCCGGCACTGGCAAGCAGTTCGTCCCTGCTCACATTTGTCTCAGCTTTGAATCCGATTATGTCCAGACCAGGATATTTATCCCGCACTGCTTGCAGCATTTTCCCGGTGAAACGGAGGTTCAGGGTAATCCCATCCTGCCCCGACTTTATCTTTTCATTCCTGGGTTCAACCGTATAATCAGACACAGCTGCAGAACTGATGAGCAGGTCACATCCGTTCTCGATCTCATCAAGCACGCAGCGTGTCATATCCTTTGCAGATTCGGCCATCACTTCTTTAATGCCGATGCCAGACAGTCGCGATGGAATGGATTGTACCAGTGTCACATCCGCTCCCCTGCGGTATGCTTCCAGTGCCAGTGCAATACCGGTCCGCCCTGACGAGCGGTTGGTCAGTATCCTGACCGGGTCAATGCGTTCTGCAGTCCCGCCGCCGGTTATGACCACTTTTTTGCCTTTCAGACTGCCGCCGCCCAGCATGCGCTCAACCTCAAGCACAATAGTCTCGTTGGAGGCTATCTTTGCAGTCTTTTCAGCCAAAACCGGGTCCAATATGTGTACTCCCATATGTTTTAGTTTTCCGAAATTCTCCAGCACACCCGGGTGGTTGTACATGGAACCGTGCATAGCAGGTACTATCATCACAGGTACACGGCATCCCAGTGCCGTTGTCACGAAAGTGGTGGGAGGCGTGTCATCGATTCCTGTTGCCATCTTCCCAATAGTATTGGCAGTACAGGGGGCCACCAGCAGCAGGTCGGCAATGCCGTCCTCACCGCAATATTCCACATGCTCAACTGCTCCTGTTATTCTGGTAATGACGGGCTGGCCTGTGGCATAATGCAGGGCGTCGGGGTGGATAATACCCTGCGCGGCTTCACTCATCACTGCCCTCACGCTGGCACCATGGCGGACCAGTTCCCGGGCCAGTTCAACCGTACGCACCGCTGCGATACTGCCCGTTACTGCCAGAACGATGGTCCTGTCCCTGAGCGAGTCCGATGTGGTGCCGGTCAGCAGGAATGTGGGATGATTGTTCATAATTGTACTCTGTTTGCCTGATAGATAGTTCAATGTTTTCCTGTTCACTGCTCGTCATCATCTGATATATCGCTCTTTTCGATTTCTTTGCATATCAGGAATCCTCTTGCACGCTCGGTATATTTGTATTCATTCACCTTGTTCCAGAACTTCCGGGAATGGTCGGGGTGTTCCAGGTGTGTGATCTCGTGCATTATCACGTAATCCAGCACCCATTTGGGCATTTGGGCCAGCTCGTGGGAAATACGTACGCTGCCCCGTGCTGGAGTACAGCTTCCGCGGCGGGTATTCTGGTTAGTGACATAGTTGATGGAATGGATTACAAGTTTGCCGTTAAAATATTTCTTATTGAACTCATCTGCGCGCCTTTCCAGGTAATTGTCGTTATTGAGCGCCTTACGGGTGCGTTTGTTCTCAATCTTTGTTTTCATCTTCCTGATGAGCTCTGACTCTTCCTTTTCATTTAATCCGGCAGGCATATAGACGACCAATCTGTTGCCGTCCACTTTCGCCTGGACTGTTTTTTTCCTGCGCTTACTTCTGATAACCTGGACTGCCAATTCATCATTCATTTTGCTCAAACCTGATTTAACCGAATAATTTCGATGAGTATATGTAGCCATCAGTAAAATCTGTTACCACGAGGGATTTTTTATGAAATTGAATGGAGTAGAGATAGAAGACACATATGCAGAAGCATTTCCCATAAAGATTGCCAGGGTACTGATCACCGGAGTTACAAAGCGGTGGGCTCTTGTGGCAGCTACAGAAGCAACCGGATTCGGAACATCGGTAATAGCATGTCCGGCAGAAGCAGGTATCGAAAAAATCGTAGGTGGAGATAAAACCCCAGATGGCCGGCCAGGTGCATACATCCAGATATGTACTTTCGGGTTCAAGAGCCTTGCTGAACAATTGCTGAACAGGTTGGGACAGTGCGTGCTGACCGCACCTACCGCTCACATGTACAACGGACTGCCAGATGCTGAAAAGCAGTTAGATGTAGGGTTCAAGCTCAAGTTCTTTGGTGACGGTATGGAATCAGAGTTAGAAGTAGGTGGCCGCAAAGCTTATCGTATTCCAATGATGGAAGGCGATTTTATCGCTGAGCACAGCATCGGTGCAGTGGATGGTATTGCGGGGGGTAATTTCTTTATCCTGGCCGAGAACCAGATGGCAGCACTGGCTGCAGCCGAGGCTGCTGTTGATACAATTGCCGAGGTTGAAGGCGTCATAACCCCCTTCCCTGGTGGTATAGTTGCCAGCGGTTCAAAGGTCGGGGCCAATAAATACTCATTCCTGAAAGCTACCAGTAATGAGAAGTTCTCACCAAGCATTAAGGATAAAGTAGAAGGCAGCAATGTACCTGCCGATGTGAACGGTATCTATGAGATCGTTATCAACGGACTGGATGAAAAGGTCATCTCAGAAGCAATGCAGGCAGGTATCAAAGCCGCAGTTATGATACCAGGTGTCAAGAAGATATCAGCAGGCAATTTCGGTGGAAGCCTGGGTCCGTACAAGTTCCATCTGCATGAGATTTTAAAATGAGACAATCGGTCTCATTTTTTTTACCTTATACCATTATTGGCTGCGCAGGAATCGGAATATTTTCTACATAGCAGGTACTCTCAAGGTCCCGCCTGACCACCAGTCCTTTGAACGTGAAATAAAGTTCTCCACTGTGGTTCTCTTTTAACAACCCGTGTATTAACAGGTTATCAAGAATATCCTGGCTGCATTCGAGATTCTCTAATAGCTGTCTCTTATCCACGAGCTTTTTTGGTGTGATATACAGAAGGATATCGGCATAGGTGGTATTTGCAATATTGTCTGCGATCATCCGGTCATTTCCCGAGGCGAGCACTTCATCATAGCCTGCAGACATAGTTATTGGTTCATGATCTTCAAACCTGTTTCCCATAAAATTCCGTACAACCGAAGTGTCAATGGAATTATAAAAAGCCTCATCAGCTACATATTTGGGTGATGGTTCAGGTTCCGGTTCTTTTGCTGTTATAAGCTCGTCGGCACGTCCCTCACTGCCCATCCGGCCCGGTACTATGAACGTTCCAAACGGCGATTCTGAAAAAAGATTATTAATCCCATGCAACTGACCACCGAATGCCGGTAATGTTATGACATTTGATTTGTCAGAAAAATGAATTTCTCCATTATCGTGGTCAATAAAAACTATAATTCCCTGAATATCTTTTCGCTCTATCATCTATTTCATCCCCTCAGATGAAAATTAATACTTTTATAAAAGTAAAGAAAAGTCAATATATTTAAGTATATCTATTTTTATAGATTTATATCATGAAAACACAGCGTTACGCACAGACTCCGCAGTAGCTTCCACTTCAATAGGACTTTCACATATTTTCAGGACTTCTTCAGGGTCTTTGAGCAGATGTCCTGTGGTAATGCAAACCACGGTCTCACCAGGTTCAATGATACCCATATCGAACAGTTTCCTGAAACCTGCTACCGAAGATGCACTTGCCGGTTCCACGCCGATACCCTCTACCCGGGCCAGGCTTTTCTGGGCCGCCATGATCTCTTCATCCGATACCGACTCTGCAAGTCCGCCAGATTGGTATATGGCCCGCAGTGCCTTTATTGCATTGACCGGGTCACCTATCCTGATGGCAGTGGCCACGGTTTCAGGATTTGAAACAGGCACGATATTGTTCAATCTCTGCTTGAACGCATTCACAATCGGACACGCTCCTTCAGCCTGGATACCGGTCATCTTTGGTATTTTATCTGTCAGTCCCAGTTCATAGAATTCCTTGAATCCCTTGTAGATGGCTGTGATATTTCCGGCATTGCCAACCGGCAACACGACCCTGTCAGGTACTTCCCAACCCATCTGGTCAACTATCTCAAAAGCAATGGTCTTTTGCCCCTCAAGCCGGTAAGGATTTATTGAGTTTAGCAAATAGAACCCTTCGTGGTCGCACAGGTCCCTTACCAGTTTCAGGGCATCGTCAAAGTTACCTTTAATGCTCAGCACTTTGGCACCGTGCATCATGGCCTGGGCCACCTTGCCCATGGCAACCTTCCCGGCTGGCAGCAATACCACTACAGGAATGCCTGCTTTGGCACCATATATGGCCAGTGAGGCAGAGGTGTTGCCGGTTGATGCACACGCCACCGTCTTCATTCCCAGCTCCAGGGCCCTGGATACCCCCACGGTCATACCACGGTCCTTGAAACTACCTGTCGGGTTCAACCCTTCGTGCTTAACATAAAATGCCCCGGTTCCAAATAATTCGCCCAGGCGGTCACACCTGTACAGTGGTGTACCGCCTTCATTCGTGGTCACGGGCTCCCGCTCAACAGGCAGGAGTGCTTTGTATTTCCACAACGAAACAGGTATACCTTCAAAATCTTTCCTGCTGATGGACTGGCCGGACCAGTCATAGATTATCTCAAGCAGACCGCTGCATTGAGGACAGGTATATACGACCTCTTCGGGAGGGTATTGGGCTCCACACTGGATACATTTCTGGGTGTACATCTGGGCTCTCCGGTTTAATGAAATTGATGATTGGTTGTTTATATGAATACCTATTCGAATAGATGATATCTCAATAGATTGGAATTACTTAACTTTATTCAATCGGTGGTTTCTGCAGCTTTCCTTCCCAGCCTGAATGCCGCCAAGTTCACATCCACTGTCTTCGGTGGAACAAGGCTGCGAATACTGTCTTCGAGACTATGCACATCAAGGGGCAGGAAACCCGAAACTGCCCCTATCATGACCACATTGGCGGTCAGGGGATGTCCTGCCTGGGTGGCAAGAGCATCGGCATCCACTGCAACCAGCCGTTTGCACCGACCCCCCAATTCCTTCATCATATCATCAACAGCAGGATAATCTGCACTACCTGAAAGTACGGTAATAGGCAGCACAGGGTTCGTGTTCACCACGGCCACACCATCAGGCGACAGGTAATCCACGGCCCTTAACGTTTCAGCCGGTTCAAGGGCCAGCACTGCATCGGCCCTCCCCCGGGGTATCAATGAGCCATACCTGCAGTCCAGTCTTACATGATTCTCCACCGAACCACCGCGCTGGGCCATGCCATGAGTTTCCGCTGACATGACCGGCAAACCTGCATGTACGGCCGCCTTGCCCACAATATCAGAGGCCAGTATGGCACCCTGTCCGCCCACGCCTACAATGATGAGGTCGAACCCGGTCATGTCTCCACCTCGCCAATGGCATTGAACGGACAGACCTGCGCACATACCCCGCATCCCACGCACAGGTTGCCAATCCTTGAATGACCTTTTTCACCTTTAACATCAGGCTGGTCGAATTCAATGGCAGGACAGCCGAACCTGATACATGCTTTACAGCCTCGACACTCATCCCTGTCCACATAGAAAGGTGCAAGCCTGACCCCCCTCCGGCGGGCAGTAATGATGCATTCCTGTTTTGAGATGACCACTGAGGTTCCTTTATGCTCTTTTGCCTGTTTGAATATATCAATGCTTGTTGGGATGTCAAACGGATCAGTGGTCAGGACCAGTTCCACACCGCATGCGCGTGCCATACCTTCCAGTGACACCATATACGTGGCATCGCCCAGTACGGTCAGGCCGGTACCTGGATTAGGCTGGTGTCCGGTCATGGCAGTGGTCCTGTTATCCAGTATGGTGACGGTAATATCCGCGCCATTATAAACCGCATTCAGCAACCCCGGGATCCCGGTGTGTAAAAATGTGGAGTCACCGATAGAACAGCAGATGGGTTTCGTCTCGCCCGCATGGTAGATCCCGGCGCTGACAGTTATGCTTGCACCCATGCACAGACAGGTATCCATCGTCCCCATCTGGACACCCAGGGTATAACACCCGATATCACCGGGGAAGATAGCATCCTTACCAAAGGCTTTTTTCATGGCATAGTACGAGCCCCTGTGGGGGCAGCCCGGGCACATTACCGGAGGGCGGCCAGGGAGTTCAATACCAGTTCCCTGAGCTTGATAAGCGATGTAGTCCATGCCAGACACCTTTGCAATAACAGGTTCAACGATCCCCGGGTTCAGTTCGCCGTATCTTGGTATGACATCTTTCCCGTGTATCTCAACGTCCATGCCGCCCGTAATTACCCTGACAAGCTCTTCAACCACTGGTTCGAGTTCCTCGATAACCAGTATCGTATCCACTGAACCTGCCAGTTCGCTGATAAGCCCTGCTGGTGCCGGGTATGCGCCTATCTTAAGGCAGGATGCTTTGACACCGAGCCTGTCAATGGCTTCCTTCACATATACCGATGCAACACCCGATGCAATAATGCCTAAGCGTGCACTTTCCACCATGTCAAGCCGGTTCCATTGCGAGTTTTCAAGGGCTGCTGCCATCTCATCCTGCTTATCTATCAGGACCCTGTGGCGCACCCTCGCATGGACCGGAAGCATTACCCAGCGCAGGGGAATCTTTTCAAATCCGATATCATGTTTCGCTGGTGTCGAGGTCTGCAGCCTGATACCTGACTTGCCATGACATATCCTGGTGGTGGGCCGGAAGACCACAGGAGTTTCGAACATTTCAGAGAATTCAAATGCGAAGGCTATCATGTCGTAGGCTTCCTGGGGCGTGGCAGGATCCAGGCATGGTACCTGTGCAAATGCGGCATACCTGCGCGTGTCCTGCTCGTTCTGGGATGAGTGGCAGCCAGGGTCATCGGCGGATATCACGACCATACCACCTTTGACGCCCGTATACGCAAGGGTCATGAACGGGTCAGATGCCACATTGAGGCCAACATGTTTCATAGTAACCACGCTGCGCGCACCGGTCCACGATGCACCGATGGCAACTTCCATGGCGACCTTTTCGTTTACAGACCATTCAACATGACCTTTTGGTTTCATACCTGCCAGGTATTCGATTATCTCGGATGACGGGGTTCCCGGGTAGCCGGCAACGACATCGGTGTTGCATTCATGTATGGCCAGCGCGATGGCATTATTGCCTAACAGGTAGCGAATATCTTGTTCTGACAATTGCATTCTCCGGTCTCTTATACACAATTATACCCGAATACGTTCATGTTCTCATTCACTTGCCTTCTTTAATGGTATTCAACCTTGAACTGACCTTTTCCAGAGCAATTCCTATACCTGGCAGGCCATCAGGAAGCCAAAAATCATAATCATAATACATATTGAACAGGTTACTGTACAGTGCCTCTGCAGAATCAAGCGTAACCGCACCGTCGGCTGCATCTTCCACCATTATCTCAAGTTGTTCCACCAGTCGTGATAGGTTGGACGTGATGTTCGATGCTACAATTTCCCAGTCGATAGACCGGCACCCTTCAAATTCAATGATATCCATTATCTCACTTAATTCGGCAGGTACCATGCCAAAGGCTGCAGGTCCGGCAATAAAGAACAGTTCACCTTTGGGACCATTACATACGGCAGTCCTGGGTATTGTTTCGAGCCAGTGTGATCTCAAGGCTGATTTTAACAGGTCTTGCAGGTCATCGGGTACTGGCATATCTTCATCCCGCATATATGCCAGTTCCTGTACCACTTCGATAATCTCACCATCAGATGCAACTCCCATGACCTCTACTATCCCGCAGAGTTCTTCAACACAAAGCATGATTTGTCATAGGCTTATAATGTAAAATAAAGGTTGCTTTTATGTTACACAGTGAAGGATAAACAGTATTAGTTTGAGGGAATTCCATTTTTGACAATCTATATAAACGTTGGATACGTGACTAATGTTACGATGCAAGATAATAAAAAAACACCACTAAAAGGAAGATATAAACGCTTGAAAGAGAAATGTTTGACTTGCCTGATATGTTATCCTGAATTAAAGGGGATGGTGAAAAATAATGAGTAAAGTGGTCTTAATGGACTTTGCAGCAGGCTGGTGCGGACCCTGTAAAATGCAGGACCCTATTATTGAGGAACTGGAAGAAAAGTTCAAGGGACAGGTAGAGTTTAAAAAGATCGATGTGGATACCAATATGGATATTTCCAGCAAATACGGAGTACATGCTGTACCAACTCTTGTTCTGGAAAAGGATGGGAAGGTATTCAAGAAATACGTGGGTGTTACCAGGGCGACCGTGCTGGAAGCAGACCTGAAAGCGGCACTGGAATAAATATCTGATTTTTTTACATTTTAATAATGAGCAGGTCTGATGGTTCACTCAACAATACATGACCTCGGTCTTGAAGTTGTACGGCTGACCACTATCCGCAACACCAATCGCCCTCATCTGGCACTTTCTTTTGATGACCACGTTTTTGCTGTAGACACCACCCGGACTTTTAGGAACGACCCTATCCAGCCCGATGCATACCTTATCACCCATGCCCATGCAGACCACCATGGCAGGTCTGCCATGATGTCAACAAAGTCCGTCTGTTCGAAAGAGACCGCCCGGGCACTGGAGATACGGTTTGGCAGGCAATATAAGGGAAGGACGTTTTGTATAGGCGATACCATTGACATCAATGGGATTGAAGTGTCAACTCACCACTCTCACCATACCATCGGTTCATGTGCATTCTCCTGGGAGAATGACAGCGGGACAAGAATACTGGTAACCGGGGATATGAAAGATGATTCAGACCTGCCTGAGTGTGATTTTTTAGTAACTGAAGCCAATTACGGCGACCCGGCAGACACTTCATGCTATTTCGAGGACGATATTGCAGGACTGGAACAGGTTATCGGGGATAATGTCGCCCTTGGTGCTTATGCTTTTGGCAAGGCCCAGCGGGCTGTAAGCATTGCGCGTAATGCAGGGTGGCATGACGAAATATCAATGGACAGCATGGGGTACAACCTGACAAAGAGCCTTATGACCGATTGCGGTCCACTGAATGAAATACGGGAATACAACGGAGGGCACGAGGGTATGGTAATTGTAGCGCCCTGGGACCTGGGGAAACTTCCGGGCAGCATGAAAAAATACGTGCTCACAGGCAGGCGGGACTACTATTACCCGGCCATACATATCAGTGACCACATGGACGTGACCGGCCTAGTAAATATGGTTCTGACACTCCAACCTGAAGCCACCCTTATTTACCATCCTGACGGTTATAGGCCACAGCGGCTGGCAGCACATCTTAGCAAGGTGGGATATCCGGCAGTTGCACTCAGTGAGATATAGGAGTTTGTTATGATGTTGACAGATACCCTGCTGGGAACTATTATCGTCCTGTTGTTCATACTCATTTTGCTCGTGCTGAAACAGGGCAAGGTCGAGCCGAGAGATGTTGAATCTGCAGTATCGAACACCTGGGTAAGGCTCGGTCTTGACAAGCGACTGGGCGAATTGACCACCTATGCAGGTGATATCAGGGATAATTACCGGTCACTTGAGCAGATGCTCCGTGTCCCGACCCAGAGAGGTGCCCTGGGTGAGATGGCACTGGAGACCATTCTTACAGACCAGCTTCCTCCTGGCATGTTCGGTATCAGGACAAAAGTGTTCGATGGCAGGGTGCCAGATGCATACATCAGGTCAACAGTGGGTATTATCTGCATAGATTCCAAGTTCCCGCTTGAGAATTACATCGGCTTTATGGAAAATGTTGACCCTAAAGTGCAGGACGGTTTTAAACGCCAGTTCCTGAGGGATGTACAGGGCCATCTGGATAAGATAGCGCAGGATTATGTGCGTCCTGATATGGGTTCGGCAGAGTTTGCTTTTGCTTACATCCATTCGGAAGGTGTGTACTGGTTCCTGGTCAATGAGGGTTTTGAAATGCTCAGGGATTTCACAAAAAAAGGAGTGCAGATCGTGTCGCCGCTGACCCTGTCCCACAAGATAGAACTGATAAAAGCAGGAGTGCATGCCCGTAAACTATCAGAGGATGCCCAGCAGGTGCAGGCAGCACTGGCAGTGCTGTCCAGGCGTTTTATTGAAATAGATGATAAATGGAGAGTGTTCCACCAGACCCACCTGAGGAACCTGGGTAACAAGGCCGGAGAGATCGATTCGGCATACAATGAACTGAGGAGCGATTTTGACAGGATCGGCAGGTTATCAGATGAATGAAATCGATACTAATGTAACAATTATATAAGTTGTATAACTATATTTATATGTAGGCAAATAAAACGACACAAAACAGTATCCGTTTAGGGGCACAATATGAGCAGGCCATCGAAAAGATATACTTTTTCATTGATAATTCTTATAATAGTAATTACTTTATCATCAGCTGGCTGTTTTGGACTGGAACCTGCAAAAAATATATCCATTGATGAAGTTGAATCCACAAATGGGGCACAACCAGAGATACAGCCTATGAGAATAGCAGTTTCTGCAATGGTATCCCCAAAAGAAACGATGATATATTATAATGAATTGCTGGATTATGTATCGGAAAGGACTGGCTATCCTGTAGAACTTGTGCAGCGGGAAACCTATATGGAAGTAAATGATCTGGTTGAAAACCAGTATATAGATGCTGGGTTTGTATGTACGGGTGCATATGTCGAAGGTCATGATAAGTTCGGGATGGAACTGCTGGTGGCACCTTTAGTTAATGGTGAGCCATATTATTATTCATACATTATAGTATCACAAGATAGCAAAGCCGAAACTCTTGAAGACATCAGGGGTAAAAAATTCGCCTTTACCGACCCATTATCAAATACGGGAAAACTTGCACCCACATACATGCTGGCACTGATGGGTGAGACACCTGACTCGTTCTTTTCCCGTTATATTTACACCCAAAGTCATGATAGGTCCATTGAAGCCGTAGCAAAGAATCTCGTATATGGTGCAGCAGTGGACAGCTTGATATGGGATTATTCAAATGAAACAAACCCTGAATTCACCTCAAAGACGAAAATTATTAGAAGATCAGATCCATACGGCATACCACCTGTGGTTGTTCACCCGGATACTGACCCTGAATTAAAGAATGAACTTAAAAATATATTCCTGACCATGCACAAAGACCCCAAAGGTGCAGAGATCCTGGAACATATTAACATTGACCGGTTTGTCGAGATTGAAGATAGTGAATACGATTCTGTACGAAATATGAGCTTTGAAACACGAATATTACCATGAAACCAGGAAATAATTTTCTTGACTTCCTTATAAAGCCACTATCAGGATTCAGTATAAGGGTCAAGTTGATCTTATCAGTGACAGCTATTCTATTACTCCTGGGTATTATTTCAAATGTTTTTGTTTATCAGTTTCAAACAGGAATGATGGCATCTGAACTGCAGGATGAAGGTATTTCAATTACCCGTTATCTGGCAGAGAATAGTGTTAACCCGATACTTACCGATGATGTGATAGAACTGCAGCATCTCATAGAAAATATCAAAATTGCCGAATCTGATGTCGCTTATGTGTTCATTCTGAATGGAAATGGTGAGATTATCGTGCATACGTTCGAAGGAGGATTCCCGTCTGCTTTGCTGGATGTAAATCCTGTCAATGGAACATCATCCACCAGGCACATTAAGATCGAAGGTGAGAATATATTTGACATAGCATTTCCTGTCCTGGAAGGAAGGATTGGAGAGGTACATGTGGGGATGTCGCAAACACATATCGATGAAATAGTATCTCGTTCAATACTTGTATCAGCGGGATTCATTTTCATTTCAATGCTCATAGGTGCTGTACTGGCATACGGTGCAGGAACATACATATCCCGTCCCATAGTTTCACTAAAGAAAGGTGCAGTGGAGCTTGGAAAAGGTAATCTTGGTTATAAGGTCGATGTAGATTCCAAGGATGAGATAGGGGATCTGGCTGTAACATTCAACACAATGGCAGAAAAACTGGAAACATTAATCCATGAAAAGGAAGTTGCACACCAGAAAATACTTGAAACAAGTAGATATCTCGACACCATTATTTCTGGCAGCCACGACGGCATCTCGGTTATGGATTCTTATGGTCGGTTCGAGTTTGGAAACAAAGCTTTTTTCGAGATAGGGGGTTATGAAGAAAAAGACCTTATCGGATTGAATTTCATAACAATCATACCTCCTGACCTTCATGATTTCATGCTTGAGCGCTGGGAAGAGGTTCAAAAAGGTATGGGGAAGCCATATGAAACACAAATCATCTCAAAGGATGGGACTCTGAGGGACCTGATGGTCAGTCATAAAGATATTGAGGTAGAAGGAGCAAAAAAATATGTCGTGGTCGTCAAAGACGTTACCGATATCAAGAAACTGGATGAAATGAAAAGCGACATTATCTCCAACATTTCCCATGAGCTCCGTACACCTATGACTATCATGAGAGGTTTCGCAGAACTGGCGATGGATGAAAAAGACCCGGTAAAAAGAAACGAATACCTTAGAAAGTCCATCAAAGCTATTGACAGGCAGAACCAGATGATACAGGACCTGCTGGAAATAGCTGTTAGTGAAAGGAGCACTATCAAACTCAACTATGAGATTGTTAACCTTAAAGACATAATAGATATATCAGTGAAAAATGTTGAACCAAAGGCCAGTTTTCAGGAAATAACGATTTTAAATATGATTGAAAATGATATCTCTGTAATTGCAGACTCACAACAACTGGCTTATGCACTCACCAAACTTCTCGATAATGCAGTCAAGTTCAATAAAAGGGGTGGTAAAGTAGAAATACGGTCAAAACAGGGCGGTGAGCATATCGAGATATCTGTTCAGGACACAGGCATTGGAATTGCAGAGATTGACCGTAACAAGATATTTGATAAATTTTACCAGGCAGACTCCACAACTACCAGGAATTACGGGGGAAGTGGTGTTGGGCTTACCATAACCAGGCATATCATTGAAGCACATGGCGGTACCATCAGGGTTGAGAGTGAACGGGGAACAGGAACTACATTTTTCATAACCCTGCCTGTTGAAAAAACAATTACCTTTTAAAGGGGGACTGCAATGAATGCTTTCGAAGCTCTTAAGTGAAATAATTCCCTATAAGGGTCAATTTGAAAACAGCAACTGAAGTGAAATGGTATGAGCAAGAAAGTAGCAGTAATAAAAGGAGATGGTGTCGGACCGGAACTGGTCGACGCCATGACCGCAGTGGTACAGGCTGCCGGAACGAATGTTGAATTAATACCCTGTGAGGCGGGAGCCACCTGGTGGGAAGCACATGGCGGAAATTCACTTATCCCCCAGGAAACCTGGGACCTGCTTGAAAAGACCGATGCATGTTTTAAAGGACCGACCACCACACCTGGCGGAGCGGGTTCACCCAGGAGTGTGGCTGTATCCATCAGGCAGAAATTCAACCTTTATGCCAATGTCAGGCCGACCAGGACTTTCCCGAACACGGCAAAGCCACTGGGTGATGTGGATTTCGTGTGTGTCAGGGAAGGTACCGAAGGATTGTATATCGGTGAAGAAGTAAAACTTACCGATGATGTTTATATTGCCATCCGCAAGATAACCCGTACCCAGAGCAGCAAAATTGCACGATATGCCTTTGAGGAAGCAAAGCGCAGAGGCTGGAAGACCGTTGTGCCCATCCACAAGAGCAATATACTCAAACTGACCTGCGGCACGTTCCTTGAAGAAGTGGAAAAGGTCCACAGGGATTATCCAGGGATAGAAGTGTGGGAATATCATATCGATAATATAGCCCAGCAATTGATAAAGAATCCACAGATATTCAACGAATCGATATTACTGTCCACGAATCTTTTCATGGATGTCATCAGCGAGGAATGCAGTGCGCTGGTCGGCAGTATCGGGTTGATATACTCTGCCAATATCGGCGACAATTATGCCATGTTCGAACCTGCTCACGGTTCAGCGCCTAAATACGCGGGTCTGGATAAGGTCAATCCGGTAGCTACCATACTGGCAGGGGCATGGATGCTGGATTATCTTGGCGAGAGAGAGCAGTCAAAGGCCATGTTCGATGCCACTGAAGCGGTCATCTCGGAAGGCAAGCATGTAACCTATGATATGGGCGGAAGCGCAAAGTTGAGCGAAATGACAGATGCCATCATTGCCCGGTTGAAATGATCAATTTTAGAAAAACAAGAACGTCCGGCGGTTTAGTCCGCCGGCATAATTATTTTGACTTGATTTCAGCTTTTATCTGTCTTTTCATGAGTCCCGGATTCGACAAGGGGTTCCAGCATAAAGTATTTCTCAACGTATCCCTTTAATTCCTCATCAGATATTGACGATATCCTCAGTTCATTGTCGTAGAGCCGTTGAATATCTGCCTGTATGGACTTAAGACGCGGGTCACGCTTCAGTATCTTGGCTTTGACACCCATCAATTCGTTCAGGGTCTCCTGGACCTTATGCCTGAGCACTTCCAGTCCCGAGGAATTGCCGACCAACAGCAGCCGCTTCCCCCCCACCCTTTCGGGCAAATAGGCTTCATAGGTGAAGGGGTTCTTGATGACACCGGCTGTGTGGATACCGCTCTCATGGGCAAATATATTCCTACCAACAACAGCTTTGTTCCTTGGCACCCTGATACCGATCTCCCTCTCCATGAACCTGGCGAACTCAGTGACCATTTCGAGATCATACTTTTCAAATCCTTCTATCCTCTGCATAAGGAATAACATTATCTTTTCCAGTTCTGCATTGCCGGCGCGCTCGCCTATGCCCAGGAATGTCAGACTTGTCCAGTTGGCACCATACCAGTATCCTGCCAGCGAGTTTGCCACAGCCAGGCCAAAATCATCATGGATATGGGTCTCGATGTTCCTGACCCCCATTTCATCTTTCAGGTATTTGACCATCATCGGAATGCCATAGGGTTCATCTACTCCGTCAAAGGGCACTCCCATTCCCAGGGTATCACACAATCTGATGATACAGTCCGGGTCAATTTCGACGATCTTCTGGATGAGGGGATATACAAATCCATAGTTATCGGCACGGGTCATGTCCTCGATATGTGCGCGAGTACGCAAACCATGGTCCACAGCATATTGCATCGCATCAAGATACTTTTCCTGAGCTGCTTCCCTTGATGGCAGCCTCATTTTATCAAAAATATGGGAATCGGATACTGACATGAGTATGCCTGTTTCCCCGATGCCATCCATTTCCAGCACAACGTCAATGTCGGCTGGATTTGCCCTTGCCCACCCTGTAACTTCAGGGAATTCATAACCTCTGTCCAGCATTTCCCTGACTGCTTCCTTATCCCGCCTGTTAAAAACGAATGTTTCCAGTTTCTCTATTCCCATCTGGTGGAGGTATTCGTAGATCTGTAGTTTCTGGCTCTTGGACATCACAATACCCGGCATCTGTGAGCCGTCACGGATTGTGCTGTCGCTTATAAATACTTCCTGACCTTTTGGTAATTTAATCTTAGGAAGGTCATCATAGTCTTTGTATACTTTCATCGAGACCTTACATGGAAGTGTAAGGATAAAATGGTTGTTATTTTTTATTTTTGAGTGGATGGTGTGTCCTGTGAAAGAGTACCAGAGTTAATAATTATGGGGTAAATTAAATATTTTACAGATAATTATAAGAAGATTATATATACAAATATAATATATCTTTAATAGTGAAAAACAGGAGGTTTTCTCTTGAATGAAGAAATGAATGAAAAAGCAGGTTTTTTTCAACGATTGATAGCATATTTGATCGATAGTGTATTACTCAGTATTGCAATAGGATAATCGTTGTAATTGGTATGATTGGAAGTTTTGCAATGATAAACAATCAAACGGTAGTAATTGTACTTATGCTTCTGATGTGGGTACTTATTGTAATTGTGTACTTTGGCTATTTCATCTATTTCTATGGCACATCGGGACAGACATTGGGCAAGAAAATGTTAGGTATCAAAGTTGTATCTACCGATGGTACGCCGTTAACATATAAGAAAGGATTATTGAGAGTTATTGGTTATATCATTGCTTCGATCCCAATATATATCGGCTATATCTGGATGCTGTTCGATGAAAATAAACAGAACTGGGAAGACAAAATAGCAAATACCTATGTGGTTAAGGTATAATTGATAGAAAGTTAATAATTAAGAAAAGCAGTTCTTAATGTATGACAGCTAAATTGGCAGCAGGATGCTTTTCACAAGTGATCCTTGCTGTCAATTCTCTCTTTTTTTAAAAAAAAAGTATCCCTGGAACAGACCAGGGAATTTCGAACATTTCCTTTTCAGGTACCTGATGCTGCGTAAACTTTCCCGAACATGTTTGCAGCTACGAGAGCTACATAAAAGTGCGCAAAGATCATTACCACCCAGCCTATGAAAGGAACAAAGGCAATGATACTTACAATGAACATCAATGCATATATGACAATTAATGCAATTATGTATTCTCCAATAACGGACCTTATCCTCGAAAACAGTTCCCCGATCCTGAATGCAGCGCTTATTGAATCTTCTTTGGCGTACATTGATAATGCCATCGGTAACAGCAGACATACAATAAACATCAGGAACACACTTATCAGCGAACCTCCAATAATAGCACCTATACTGGCAGCGGTGACGTCACCTGATGTGATTAACGAAAGCACGCCTCCACCTATTGAAAGGAACATTACAGCCAGAGGTATGAGCATATAAATAATTACCACAATGACCACAATCAATCCTTTGACAAACAGATTTCCCCAATCATCCCATTCAGGCAGGACAGATTTCCCATCAATGCCTCCTCGTACCGTTTTGATAGAATATCCAAATGCAATGAAATTTACGATAGGAATCAGCATTATCAGACCGCCGATCACTATTTTCTTGAGCCATTCATTGTCATTGGCAGGAAACTTGACTGTTTCAACTATATCCATACAATATTACCTCCTTAAAAAGAAAAACAACATCCACTCTCTTAACCTGTGCAATCGCTTAACATTGCATTAAAATTTTATCTCCTGTCATGAGATTTATAGTTATCGCATGCTTAACAGCTCCATTGTGTAAAATCATTTAATACACATGAAATCACTCATAATATCTCAAATCATGTAGATGGGCTTATCAGGGATGAAATATATGAAACGCAGCAATACTAAAAAAATTCTCTATGTAGCTACCGTTCTTGTAATACTTGCAGCCATTGGTATCATTTTCTTCAATGCACCCGTACCTATAAACCCGGGTGAGCGGGGCACTTATACTGATTCCCAGGGTCAGGTGCAGTATATATCCACCGATGCCCAGTGGACAAATTATGTATTCAGTTTCCATATTGCCTATTTCCATATCGCTATTGCACTAACAGCATACCTGGCATTCCTGCTGGTATTTATTTTCAGCATACTCTATCTAATAAAAGGCAAGCAGGAATGGGACATTAAAGCTGCTGCGTCGGCTGAGGTAGGAGTCCTGTTCGGAGGACTTACCCTGATAACCGGTTCCATCTGGGGGGGAGGTGCCTGGGGACATTACTGGCCACCCGGAGATGTGAGGCTTAATACATCACTGGTTCTCTTCTTCATTTACCTCGCCTACCTGATGATCCGGCAAGCTGTGGACTCTCCAGAGAAGCAAGCGCGTCTGTGTGCTGTATTCGGGGTGATAGGTTTCATCAGTGTCCCTATCAGTTTCATGAGCATCCGTATCTGGTCATCGGCCACAACCCACCCAACAGTTCTGGGCCCGGGCGGAGGCGGTATGACCGGCAGTGCAGTTATTGTTCCTATGGTGGTCAATGTGGTTGCATTTGTGCTGCTGTGTATCTCATTGATAATTTATAAAGTTGATAATGTAAATCTGCGCGAAGAACTGATGGCTGCAAAAGATAAAAAGGGTGTTTAGCAAAAGTTCACCCTCCGGAGATAGAGACCTGGTGAGCCCGTTGCAGCGTGTTTATACTTCCTTGACTACCTTTCCCTGTTCATGAGGTACTATCTTCAGTTTCCCGCCCGGAAATTCCCGTGTCAGGGATTCAATACCTCTTGCAGTGTTCACGCGGTCAAGGAACACTGCCAGGGCTGCTATCTCTGAATGGGGCTGGCTACCGACAGCCACGTTCCAGTCCGCAGCCTGGTATATGTCAGGGGGCACCTTTTCCGCACCTACCACTACCATCAAAGAGCTTTCCTTTGAAATCTCATCAATAACATCAGGCAGGTTCTGCCCGTACATGGTCAGGTGAACAACGCGGCCTCCCTCGTCTTTCCAGGTGCGCACCTCCTGTTTCCATGAATCCACGGTTCTGGCAAAGAAGCTGCCGCCCCAGCGACCTGCAACTTCGTTGAGGCTGTTGATCACTCCTTTATCGTTCGATGCCAGCAGCATTCCACTGGCCCCCAGTGCCCGTGCGGTAAGTCCTACATGGGTGGTGACACGCTGGTCTCTTTCGGGACGGTGGCCGAGGCGCAGTATAACAGTGTTCATATCAATAGGATCCGGCATAATTACATATATATCTGGTCACCGTTATCGGGTGCAATTGCTTTGACTTCCATGTTCTCATTGATCCATGCTGCGAACTCGGATGTCCGGTCACCGTGCATGCATATTATGACCTGGCATCCTCTATCAACCTGGTCCTGTACCATTTCCTTCAATCCGGAATCGCTGCTGTGTGCCGAGAAATCATATAATTCCAGTTTAGCAATAAGGGGTATTATCTTTCCTTTATCTTCATAATGCCCCCGTTCAAGTGCCATACGTCCATTGGTCCCTTCAACCTGGTATCCTGTCAGCATGACCTTTGACCTGGGGTCGCTGTGTAATTGTTTCAGGTAATACAGTGCCGGACCACCGTTCAACATGCCTGCGGTCGTTACGATGACGCCGGGCTCGTCCAGTACATTTCTTCTTACCCTGCTATCCACAGGATTTGCGAACTTGAAGGCCTTATCAAGCCTTGCAGGGTCTTTCAGGTAATCAGGATGTTTTTTGAATATTTTATACACGTCCTTTCCCATGCCGTCAACCCATGACCGTATGCCGTATTTCTCCAGTATCATGAGCACTTCCTGGGTTCGTCCGATGGCAAATGCGGGTATTATTGCCCAACCGCCATTGTCAACGGTCGCTTTGATAGAGTCTGCAAACGCTGCCTCAAGTTTTGGCCTGGGGCTGTGTTCAATGCCGTAATAGGTACTCTCGACAATCGCGATGTCGGCAACGGGCAATTTCTCTGCCGGTGCAAGCAGGTTGGTGTCACGGTTGTCCACATCTCCTGTATAGAGCAGACTGCCGGTCTTATTTTCAAGGTATATTGATGACGAGCCCGGGATATGTCCTGCATCATACAGGGTGGCTTCATATCCCGAGGCATCAAAGGGGGTGCCGTAGTCCACCGTGCTGGTATGCAATTCAAAGTCCCTGATATCTTCTATGATAAATGGCAGAACATGTCCCTCTGCATTAGCTATCTTCATGGTGTCTTTTGCCAGGAGCGCTGTCAGGTCCTTTGTTACAGGGGTCATGAACACGCCGGGCTTCATGTCCATCAGGTTAGGCACCACACCGCAGTGGTCCAGGTGACCGTGGGACACAATGATCGAGTCGGGTTGCACGCCGCCTATCGGATACTGGGGCGGGTCTGAGGGTTTCATGCCATAGTCAAGCAGGATATTATCGTCCACTACCACAGCCGAGCGGCCGACCTCTCCGGCTCCTCCAAGAAATCGCAGGTTAATGTATATCGCCTCTCAAAATTTTCAGGTTTAAATATAGGTTAAAGGATACTTAACGGTTGTCGACGGTTGTGGAACTGTAGTAGTCTCATGCAACGATGTTGATATGAGTGAAAATGGCACGGTGAGCAGGTTGAAAGTGTTCTCATTCATTATGTTTGCTGGAACTATCTCATTTCCCCCTCAATGAACCCTTCAACGCTCTTAATATTTGAGGGGGGTCAGGTGGTAGAGTTTGTAGACGAGCTGGTCTATTTGGTTTTCAAGGGGTTTTATACGGGCTTGTTTTTGTGGGATTTCGATATGATCTAAGTCTTTCATGAGTGATGCAAATTTTCCTGATAATTCGCCCCATCTTCATGAGTTAAAATTGTTAAATCAGAAGTCATGGTAAATTGATATTCGAACATTGTCCATTCATTTTCAAAATTGTTATATTATTCGGATTATTTCTTCCTGTAAACATTTAATCCGATTTTGATATCTTCCTTATCGGAAATTGACTGATTGCCCTCACTCGAAGCAATTATAATAGTTTTGCCAGAGGATGATGGCCCGAATTCTTTTGTCAAGTCCACTTTTATTGTTAAAATATTCCCGTCCTGTGTCATTTCAACGTTCTTCATAATGTAATAACCATCCTTTTATATTTCGTGTGTTTTTGCATGAACTTTGTTAAAATTGTATTTAACCCTTCTCAATCTATAAAGCTGCAAATCTTTTTGGGAGTAAGGTTTACTTTATAGTTTCATTCGGCGTGTTTTATTCATACATCCTTGTACTTTGCGTCCTTCGCGCTCTTTGCGGTGCCCAGTTTTATCTTTTCATAGCAAAAACCGTGTCGGGTTGGTTTGTAATGCCAGCATCAAATGTTCTTATGCCCTCTATGTATCTTTTCCATTTCAGGGTAATTCATCTTATTTTAATGCAGGGGAATACATTATGTGCATTAAGGAAAAGTTATACTGAAGAATAACTTGATTCTCTGATATATCCAATAAAAATCCAATTGTCACCACCAGAAAATATTTATGTCAGTAATACTTTAGTAGTCTAAATACAACCCACAGTAATATTTGCCCCTTATTCAGGAGATATGATCAGATGATAGGCGGATTTAATGAAGAACAAATAAGGCGGTACTCCCGCCATATCATACTTGCCGAAGTTGGCGGTAAAGGACAGAGAAAACTGCTGGACTCAAAAGTGCTGTGTATCGGCGCAGGAGGGCTTGGTGCCCCCATTATCCAGTACCTGGCTGCAGCCGGAGTAGGCACGCTCGGTCTTGTGGATGATGACGTGGTAGACCTGAGCAATCTGCAGCGCCAGGTCATACACGGCGGGAACGTAAATAAGTCCAAAGTACTCTCGGCTGCCGAGTTCGTGGAACGGCTGAACCCTGACGTGAAGGTCATACCCTACGAGACCAGAATAAATGCCAGTAATGTCATGGATATTATCAAGGACTACGATATTGTAGTCGACGGTTCAGACAATTTTGCCACACGGTATATGGTGAACGATGCCTGCGTGCTGACCAACACGCCACTGTCCCACGGCAGTATCTTCAGGTTCGAGGGGCAGGTCACGACCATTGTACCGGGAAAAGGACCCTGCTACCGCTGCCTGTTCGAACATGCGCCTCCTCCGGGCATGGTGCCGTCCTGCCAGGAAGCAGGTGTGCTGGGTGTGCTGCCCGGTATCATTGGTGTCATCCAGGCTACGGAAGTTGTGAAATACCTGCTCGGTATCGGCGAGCTGCTCGTGGGCAGGATGATATATTACGATGCACTCAACATGACCTTTGATGAGATCAAGATTCGAAAGAACCCCCAGTGCCCGGTCTGCGGTGACGAGCCGAAAATAGACAGTATACAGGAAGAACTGTACGGGGAATCGTGCAGGATATGGTGAAAACGGAGTGATAGAATATGGCAACAGCGAAACTTGACCTGAAGGGCGAAGAGTGCCCCTTCACCTTTGTAAAGACAAAACTGAAACTTGAAGAACTGGAATCGGGCGACACACTTGTTGCAACCTATGACCATGAGCCTGCTATCGGGAACGTGCCCCGTAGTTTAAAGGCCGAGGGTCATAAGATCATCAGTATCGAGGAGATTGGAACCGGAGTTTGGGATATTACGATAGAGAAGGCGTGAAAGGCTATATGGTTTTTTTCATGCCTTTCAACCCTTTATTTTTTCCAGTAAAGTCCGGACCTTGTTTAATATCACTTTTTTGTATATTTCAGGTTGTGTTATGTTGAACAGGGAAATACCGTCAACATACCAGGCTACTTCATTGACCAGCTTTTTATCTTGAAGTTCATCTATCAGGAACTTCAGTTTACTGACATCATCCATAGCCTGTCTCCAATCTCCGCCGCTGTTGATATCATAGTCTTCTCCTTTGGAGAAAAGGTCCCATTTTTTCAGGGCGAAGGCGTACGTTTGAAGCCACTGCACATCGTCCCTGGATACATTTCCAAATCCAGGTGTCCCTTTGTATGCCGTTTTCTGCAGCTTCCTTGCAAGCGATGCAATTTCAGCAAAGGTCAGTGTGTTATTGTCAACCTTTTCAAGGAGTTCATTGATTTCAATTACACTCATTCATAATGAGATTGTACTGTTATCGCACAAATATCTTTTGAAAGGCCTCCCTGAACTGAACAACAGGTATTCGGTAAGGATAATGACGCTTTGTTACTTACATTCCGAATACACGTTTCTTCTCGGCCTGATCATTGTTACCATCTCCTATGGCAGACAAAATCGATTCAAGTTTGTTTTTTTCGTCATCTATCTGCCTCATGCCCACTTTCAGTGATTCTTCAGCTTGTTTGCGCTCAGTAATGTTCTCGATCTGTAAGATAAAATAGAGCGGTGTATTATTTGTATCCCTGACCAGAGAAACAGAGAGATTGATCCAGATGATCTCATCATCTTTCCGGAGGTAGCGTTTTTCCATGTTGTACGTACGGATGGTACCCTGGAGCATCTGTCGCACATATTCAAGATCAGCTTTAAGGTCATCTTTATGCGTAATGGTCTTGATATCTAATGCAAGCAGTTCCTGTTCAGTATACCCGATCATCTCACATAATGACGAGTTGGCCCTGAGCCATTTTCCATCAGTACCCACTAAAGCCATTCCGATGGCACATTGCTCAAACGCCAGTTGAAACGAGATTTCACACTCCCCCACCATTTTTTTAGACTTTGCCTATGTTATTTAGGCTGACTCCATGTAATTAATACATTTATTACTCAACAATATATATTGTGGTTTGAAAAACATGCAATGTTACATCACTCTCCCATATCCGGCATTACCTTGACGAGCCCGTGCAGCACCACTGCTATCCCGACATACCACACATAATCCATGATACCCACACCCGACCCGGCGGCCAGCAACGCCACCAGGTTCAATGGCGGCACAGGTAGCAATCCTGAAAGTAGTACCAGTACCACGAACACGACCGAGAACACCAGATGTACAGCCGAACGCTGCTTGAAATAGAGGGACAACAGCGACCCTGCCTGCACCAGTATCAGGGTTACCAGTGCCAGGAACAGTAGTATCTCTACAGGATGATATACAGGTATCCGGTTCAATTCCAGCAACATTATCCACACGGCCGCCTGCATCGGTGCTATCAACACCATAACCAGCATTTTGCCGTATATCACGTCAGAGAACTTCAGAGGACTGGCCTTGAGCATGTCCAGCGTGCCCAGTTCATATTCTTCAGTTATCATATCTATTATCATACCACCAGAGAGGAATGCGGGCAACAGGATGAGCAGGGGCACCAGTACCGTATATTTGAACTCAAAGAATTTGGATACATCCTTAATATCACCAGGCAGATCTACCTCCAGCACACTCACACCCCTGTCCCTGCGCAGCTTCTCCTGAAACAGCTCCAGTGCTTTTTTTATCTGCACACTCACCAGGGTACTCTTGAAATTGCCGGATGGCAGGAACACGTCAAGTCGAACAGGTCTTACAGGGTCATCAGGTGCATCAAGGATATTTATCACCCCGTCCACGCTGCCCTCCTGTAGTGCTTTCTGGGCATCCCATAAAGTGCCATATCGTTTTACTCTTATGTGGTCCCTCATCAGGTCAACAAGGTCATCTGAAGTTTCACTACCTCCACCCACTACACCTACCTTCAGGAATTCTGACACGTGGGGACTGATGGCCTCAGGTGAGAACATGACAGCAAAACCCACAGACATGAATGCAGAAAATGAGGCCACGAACAACTGTATCAACACTGCGATCACCAGTGTCTTCTCAGTAAGCAGCATACGTCCTTCCCGCTTTGCTACCACACCCATGCCTCTACCCAAGCAGACCACCCTGCCACAGAATAATGAGGTTCATGGTAAAATGAACCAGTGAGGCCGCTGCCACTGCCCATTGAGGGGATATGCCATATGCGATGCCCTTTGATGAGACCACAGCACCAATAACATGGATGAACAGGGGGACAACCAGCAGGTAACCCGTACCCACGAACAGCAATTCACCCAGGCCTCCTTCCACAACCGATGACATGGCCAGGAGCAGCAATCCCTTCTCACCCAGGAAATATCCCATCCCTGACAGCATACCCAGTAATACAGGATACCTGCACCCTTTTTTAAGCAGCACCAGCGGTGCCAGGACCTTTGCCCATTCCTCCACCATCACCGAAACTGCCATGCTTATCCCGATAACAAGCATGGGTGACACAGTCATCATATTGAAAAAGATCACCAGCAGGAACAGCTGGCCCAGGAACACGAAAGGCACCACCAGCATGCCAATGACCAGGACCCCCACATGCCAGCGGCCAAGGTAATATAACAACCGCCCCACCGAATCCAGGACCTTCTCAAAAGCATCCACTTTTACCAGCAGTCCCTCCTCATTCATGAGCAAAGTGCAAAACAGGTACGTCAGCAACGAAGCAAACAGCAGGGGCAAGGAAGCAAAGGCCAGGTTCTCCAGAGTCACCGTATCTCCTTCCAGCAGGTTGACCACGACGGTCAGGGGTGAAATGGTGCTGTATTCATGGATATTGACAAAAGCCGCAGGTATGAACAAAAAACTTCCCAGCACCACTGAAAAGAACACCAGCATCATAGTAAGTTCCCTGAAATTACGGGCAAGGATACTTGATAAAAAGGCAGTGGAAAGGAATATCAGTATCACCGGTATCATAACCAGCACTACAAGGGCATCTCCACCCAGTACAAGTGCGGAAACCATGCTGAATACCAGCAGGACGGTAAAATACGGCAGTGTTTTCCCTGCCACTATCTCATATCCCCTGATGGGAGATACCAGAAGCATGACGCCTTTGCGGCTGATACGCTCATCCATGATGCTGGAGGAATATAACTGGGAGACGAAGAACATGGGTGCCACGAACAGGAAAGACACCAGTACCGATGTCAGGGGGAATGGCGGAGTTATGTCACCTGGCGGGGTACCTGATATGTTTTCAGGCGGCACGGCAGTGGGCAGGGGTGTGGGGGTCTGGAACGGGGATTCATTATCCATTGTAGGTGACAGAGTAGGAGTGGAAGCGGGTGTGGTGGATGTGGATGTAGTGGATGCGGTGGATGTGGATGTTACCCCTGCGTTTTCACTGGTTATGGTGAGTGACGTATCAAGATACGTGACATCCACCCACACCGGGAATGCCGAATAGTATCCAGGGTCGTTCTCAGGGTACTGGGCTTCGAGCATATCATTACGATACTGTTTCACGGTCTCGTCAAGTGCTGAGAGCGCTGCCATTGACCGCTGGGTGCGATTACCCTGAATTCTGGAACTCGAAATCGTAAGGTCGGCCTGTTCACTGTTCACCAGCCGAAACCTGGCATCTGAGGAAAGTACGATATCCAGCGGCGGTCCATCTGCATTGATAATATAGAGGTTTTTTGTCATGGAAAACGTGGAAACGTCTATAGTGGGTGCAGCCATCATCATGATCAGTGTTGACAGTACCATGAAGAAGAAAACCCGCCGGTCCATGACCGACCTGGACTTGACAAGTTCCAGACGTGCCATTGAGAGTATCTTTTTCATACAATTACTAATGATATGACACATCATAATCTTTTTTACGTATTTCCGGTACACATTCTTCAAAGGGGGATGACTTTTGATACCGGTTGATGAAATACTAATGGACTGAGAACCTTACAACATAAAAATAGACTGCCCTCAGCGGTGTTCCAGTACATCTTCTCCATACGACCGTAGCAGTTCTGCCACGCTCCATGCCTGGGATATGCATCCTCCGGGCTCATGGGGATGGTCACCGTCAAATATCTCGGAGATGGTCCCGATACCGGCATCATGTAAATGGGCAGCAAAAGGTTCGAACAATGTTTTAGCACGGGACCGGGCTCCGGCCGAACGTCCGTTCACTTTGCAATATGCAGTCACGAAAGGCCCCATCAGCCATGGCCAGACCGTACCCTGGTGGTATGCACTGTCCCTTGAATACCTGTCACCCATGTAGTGTCCCTTGTATGCGGGGTCACTTTTTGAAAGCGTGCGCAATCCCAGTGGAGTGAGCAGTTCTTTCTCCACCACAGCGACTATCTTCTGTTCCCGGTCGGGAGGCAATACTGAAAATGGCAGCGACACAGCAATTATCTGGTTGGGCCGCATAGAGGCATCCCCCCTCCCTTCCCCATCTATAACATCATACAGACATCCGGCAGTTTCGTTCCAGAATTGTGCATAGTTTATTCTGGTGCGCCTGGACATCCTCGAATATTCCCGCGGGTCGTCCCCCAACCCGGGTGCCAGTTCCTCCATTATCTTCAGCGCATTGTACCACAGCGCATTTATCTCACACGCTTTCCCTGCCCTTGGTGTGAACATCCTGCCCCCTGCCATTGCATCCATCCAGGTAAGCTGTCCCTCTGACAGTATCAGACCGTCATCATCCATGTGGATACCGAACCGGGTGCCGAACCGGTAGCCATCAATAATATCACACATCGTGCTCCACAGTCCGGCTACGAATTCTATGTCACCTGTATATCTCAGGTACTGGTAAACCGCATTGAAGAACCACAGGGATGCATCCACGGTATTATAATCGACACCGTCACCGGCATCAGGGAACCTGTTCGGCACAAGTCCGTCCCTGACGTGATGCGCAAAGGTCATGAGTATCTGCCTTGCCTCATCGAACCGCCGTGTAACAAGGGTCAGCCCCGGCAGCGATATCAGCGCATCCCTCCCCCAATCCGAGAACCAGTGATACCCTGCAATAACAGTTGAAGCATCAGTTGAGCTTCGGTGTACTATGAACTGGTCCGAAGCACCTACCAGGTTAGATGCGAATTCATCTGTCAGACCGGACCGGTCTCTCATTCCCCTCAATCGTTCTATCTCGCGATCGCGCAATTCCCATGTTTCAGATACATTCTGAAATCGGGTGGATGCCATGATACTGAATACGCTGTCTCCCGTTCCAACTGGCACCAGGAAAAAGCCGGGATTGTAATTGTCCTCCACGTAAGGTTGTCCCCTGTATCGCTCCATGTCGTATTCGAAATTGAAGTGCCACCTGCCATCCTCAAAGAACCGTCCTGCATCGCATTGAAGGAACAGAGGCGGCAATTCCCCGGGATAGGCACCTGATGCCCTGACCACGACCCCCGAATCAAGGAGCTCCCCGGTAAAGTCGAAATCATAGTTTTTCGTGGTGGAATGGATAGTGCGTGCATTCACCAGGGGGACTATCCGCATGTTCACAGGTTCACCGGGATTTGAAATGTGGTAATTGGCAACCGTAGTATTGTACCCGTGGGGCATGAACACCTCTTTTGTGATCACCAGTCCTGCAACTGCAAAGGTGGTTCTGGGGAACGGTTGTATCCGGAATTCCCTTATATACCCAAACCCTTCTGGATGAACTGCTCCCTGATAGCGATGGGACGCAAGTTGATGAGTGGTATTACCCATCTCGATCTCTTCATCAAGGGATGAGAGCAGCAACATTCGCCCGACAGGAGGTGTCAGCGCTGCTACCAGCAGCCCGTGATAGGTCCTGGTGTTGGCGCCGATAATGGTGGATGAAGCGTATCCGCCCAGCCCGTTGGTTATTATCCACTCCCGACGTGTCCCTGTCTTGAAGTCAGAGCAGGCATCAGGCCCGAATCGATACATGAATGAACATTCCTCCTTACGTTATCCTGCATATTCCTGTTATTTGCGGTACTGCACATTCCTTTTATGTACGTTCCTGCATATCCTTATCCAGTGTATTGAGCAACAGGACATTGTCGATGAACAGTGAATTGCTCCATCCCAGTGGTATGGCCCATACAGGCCTGCCCGTATGTTTATCCACCTGCTCGGGGAACAGTCCCGGACTTGTTGTTCCTTTGAGGGACCATCGGATATATTCCAGTGCACGTTCGATAGTACTGTTAGCACCCGCTTCGTAAGGTGCAAGATACAGCAGCGTTTTTGAAAGCCACAAGGTCAGGACAAGCCAGGGATTCCCTCCGATATAATGGTCATTCTCATAACGCAGGATGCCCCTGTGTTCATTTACGCTGACAGATAGTCTTGCTTCTATTGTGCGAATGACCGACCGTATCATTTCCAGTTCATTCCCATGTGCAGGGTCAAGCAGCCTGAATGGGATAATACAACCAAGGATGGATGCATCCACAGTGGTATCCACATGGTTATCTATGATACCCTTGGCAAAATAACCGTCATCAAGCCACAATCTTCCAAGCATCTGCTGCTTGATGAACTCTGCACGCTCCTGCCAGCGCCTGCTCAATCCAATTTCCTGTCTCTCGAGAGCGATATGGGATGCAGCCAGCAGACCGGCATATATGGATGCATTGGTATAGGTAAATATCCCGTAATAGGTTTCCCACAGGTCCATGCAAGTATCATGCAGCCCCCTGCCTGTCCTCGACATAAGATGTTCTGCACCCTGTAGCATGAAAAGCCATATCTCATTCAGAAAAAGGTCTTTGCGGATTCCGTTCAGGGTCTTGTAGTGTTCGTAAGCAGCATACAGGGTTATGGCGGTCTCATCAATTTGGTTGGAATACCTGAAATTACACCAGGAAGGGGCAATATCCCCGTTAAGCCAGTACCTCTGGAACCATGAACCATCAGGCATCTGTGTTTTTTTGCACCATTTGAAAAAACGTTTTGCATATTCGGGATACCCCGCAGATGTCAATGACAGCACTATCTTGGCACTGTCCCTGTTCCAGCAGTATCCGTAACCTCCACATTTCTCAAAACCAGGGTCAAATTCGGGTGCTGCAATAAACGACCCCTCATCCCTGTCGCTCAAGAGGTCCAGTGTCAATAGCGCCCTTTTATAAGGTATGGCAAATTCTTCTGCACGGCCTGTCAATCCCTCCGTGGCGCGGGTGCTGTTCAACCATTCATGCCAGTGCTCCTTTGTTTTTTTCAGCAGGGCGCCTACCGGTTTTTCAGATATCTTATGCAGGAATTTATGTATCAACACCCGGCTGTCGCTCAAGCCGATATAGACTGTTATCTCTTTGGATTTTCCCTCATCCAGTTCCAGGTCCCAGCCAGCCGCCATGTTCAGGTTGCCGATATCTTCCATGTTCTTCTGGAGTTTCCCATCTTCCATGTCCTTTTTTGCGTTGGTCCACCAGACGACATCCGTTGCTTTCCCCACCTGCCACTCGTCAAATGGTGGTATGCCTTTGATGCCTATATGGTGGTCCTGCCAGTACTGGATGAGCATTTTGTGTTCAGGGTCATACAGGTTAGAGTTCTTATGCTGCATCTCGCCTGCATTGAACTTGGAGTAATAGTAGAACTTTCCCCTGAATGGCACTTTTGTCCTGATCGAGAACCTCCGTACCAGCACCGGTGCATCAGGCAGGACAAAATCCGTTATCGTTACCCTGACCCCGTGCTGGGTAAGCCTGGTAACGACCATATTAGTGTCCTTGATATAATTCTGCCTGGATGCCCAATCTATGCTGTCGAGCCATGAAAGGGTGCCGTTCGTATAGATACATCCCATCGATTCTTCAGCATGCTGGGCAGTGTCCCGTCGAGGGTAGAATAACCCGAATATCTCACCTTTGCGACCCATCGTCACCAGCAGTTTCGAGTTTCCCAGAATAACATTTGGCTGTTTTATCACATCCCTTCCCCTCTTGCCAGATGCTCGATATTGAAGATAGGGGCGTGGTAGATAATATGTTCGCAGTACGGGCTGCCAGTACTCTTGCATGCAATTTCGGATACAGACATATTTTCTCCCAGCACCTCGCTGAAAAACCCGGCAAAATAACCGCTCATGTAACTGCATACTGGTGATTCCCTTCTTTCAAACGTATCTGCGATAAATGAATCCTGGACTGTTATCTTGCCTTTGAGGGACGGGAAATCAAATTGAATCTGTATCTTGCCCCACCCGCATACCGAGAGAAGTTCGGTCAGTATCACGGTCAGGTTGCTGCGTTCCAGCCAGGCTGTCTTTGTGAAATACTTAGCCGCATTCGAACCTCCACGCAACCCTGCCAGGAAAAGAAGTGTTTCTGATTGTGGTGCATGCTCGTTCAATATTTTCAGGATGTCCACAAAGGTGGTAGCTCGTAATAGTATCGCCCTCTCACCAAGGAGTTCCTGCGGGAATCCTGAGGATTGTAGTGATACATTATGGGATATTCCCTTTTCCACATGAATGACCCCCTCCAGTCTACCCAGCCCTGTTGCCAGTTCTTCCATATCTGCATTTTCATCTACCAGAGTGAAAACTTCGTATTTGACCTTCGCATCCGGTAAGGGTCCGGTGAGGTAGCCGAAACGAATTTCTGCCCCGTGTTCATTCAGACATTCTATAACCTCAGCCTGCACATCTGCACTTTTCATTGTTACTTTGAACCATGCCAGATGTATATCATCTTCTCCACAGAATAAGCATAAATCGTGTACCATCTTTACTCCCATCACATAGTTGGACGGACTATATAATAAACGATTGGATTTGAAGGGCCCGATGTATGCAGATGCTTTAAACAACGGAATGAGATATACTATCAACTTTGGTTTGCTTTGGTTATAACAGGTAATTTAAAAGACCATATACCCGGGTCAATCCTGGCTCAGCAAGGATTGCTTCAGTCTTTCGAACACCTTTGTCTTGAAATCCATAATAATTGCCATAAAATTCACTGCCGCATCATAAGGAGATGAATGAATGCTGAAATAGGAATGTACATCTCCGTCAGCCAGCCATTTGGTACACATATAATAAAAATGGTCAGATGTCAACAGGTGTTTCCATATCCGGATCAGTTCAGGGTCGCAGGTCTGCCTGACATGCGATTCGAGCAGCATCAGTTCCTGGAAACATCTCCTTTGCATATCGTTACCCAGCCATGCACTGTGGTCGCGTTCCATATCTGCCCATGAGATGGTCGAAAAATCACCAACATCTATCTCACCAACAGGTTTGAACCGCTCCAGCACTTCTGATGGTGTATCGAACCTGAGCTTCCTGGCAAGTACCTCGCGCGGGAGTGCCTTGAGAAAATGGAATATCCCGGTATCTTCCCACTGGTGTTCCCCAAATGTCTCGTAATCCATGAAGATATTAATTACGTCTCCATCTGCAGCAGATGCCCAGGACGCCCATTTGTCTGCAGTCAGAGGGTATTCGCTCCACCACCTGGCAGAGAACCTGTACCCGATATCATCGCTCAATTTGTAGTTGCGCATAAGCACACCCAGGTCACTGTCCTTTGCCCGGTACACGAAATTAGGAGACCTCCAGCCCAGCACATGGTCCACTCCCTCTGCCATGATGCCTTTATATCCCATCGATTTGACGGTGTTTGCAATGGAATTGTTATACAGGAGTTCAGTATTGCGGAAAATTGCCGGTTTGCATCCCAGCAGTTGATAGACCGTATCCCTATGTTCCTGGACCTGCTCTATGAATTCGGTCTTATCTTCGAATAAACTGGACAGGGAATGGTAATACGTTTCATCCAGGAATTCCACGCTACCGGACGCCGCCATTTGTTGAAGGCCGTCCAGCACATCCGGTCCCCAGCGTTCGCACTGGCTGAGCAGAGTGCCGGTCACCGATACGCTAAACCTGAACGTTCCTTTATGCTCGTCAATGAGCCCGAGAAGAAGCTCGTTGGCGGGAAGGTAGCATTTATGTGCTACTTTATCGAAGATGCGCTCGTTGGCTGCAGCATCAAAATACCTGTCAAATCCTTCTGTCCGGCCTGGCCAGAACCATTGAAGCCGGTAGGGTTGATGCATCTGGAAATAGATGCACACCGATTTTTGAGCGTTCATGCTCCCTCCATGATGAGGCGTCTTTTAAAATCAGATAGTATCGAGAAATTATTTACTGCCATTTCAAAGGACATGGGAGTGTTGTGTGAGTTCATGGATGATAGTATATCCACCTGCTGGAGATAGCCGAATAGTTCCCGGTACTTCGGGTCCCGGGTCTTTTCAACATAGTGCCCCAGTTCATTCAGTTCATGGAAATACATATGCTGCATGTGATTGCCAAGAAGGTTTGACATGCCGTACTTTACCAGGTTTTCGGTCTGTAAACCCGGCAATTTCACTGCATCGAAACGGTGAATGGCCTCGGAAGGCGTTATCAGGTCGATGTCATTTTTTTCCAGGTGTAATGGTAACTGTTCAAGAAAATCAAATATAGGGGCTCCTGCATTATGGTGTCCTCCGAAGGTGGCACAGTCGATGTACAACAGGGTGACATCTCCATCCATGTTACGTATCCATGAAGCGAATTTTTCGGGATTGAGGGGATAACCAACCCAGTTTTGTGTGGAAAACCGCTTTTCGATGTCCTCGCTCAGGTCTATATGTCTTGTCAGCACGGCCAGGGTGTTATTGGTAAACACACCTGTGGGCTGGCGCCCGTTGAGTAGATTGCTTGCCCCCTCCGTGATCATTCCGTCAAATCCCATTGTACAACACAGTGATTCAATAGTTGGAGTGCAGAGCAGGTCAGAGTTCATGAAGATAGTCGTATCGATACCGAATAATTGCTGAATGGTATTTTTATGCATCATGACCTGTTCTTTAAAAAAAGTCACATTTTTAAAAAGGGAACTGATGGAATTATAATATGGGCTGCAGATGAATTCTACATTGCCGGTGGATGCCAGTTCTTTGAACGAGACCGTGATCTCGGGGTTCCAGCGGCACTGTTCAAGAAATATCCCTGATAGATTGACAGCATATTTACTATCATATTTCCTGATAGTAGTAAGCAATGCATTGATGGTGGGAAGGTATGATGTATTCCACAATTTTGAAAATGATTCGAAATTCTTTTGCATGTCGAAATAGAGGTCCAGGTCCAGTTCGCGGGTATGGCCATCCCGGGGCAGGTACCATCTGGTATGATAGGGATGATGTACCTGGAAACATATGATGACCGACCTCATACTCAATTTCCTCTTTATTAATCAGGGAGTTAATGAGGATATATCTATTGATTTTGTTTGTGTCATATTCAGTCTCAAATATAGATCTGGTTAATCAGGGAGAATATTTCTATTTATCAGTGGCTGAATAGTTTTCATTATAGATACCTTTATAGTCCTGCATTTATAACATTTAAAATAGGTTAAACCGTGGGGTCGGGTGTGAGGAGACTCAGATTATTGTCTGAACCGTGTCTGAACCAGTATGTACCTATGTATCTCATATCCTGAAAACCATTTTAAAAGCAGGTGAAATTAATGGTCTCAAAAGAAAATATTGGCGAAAAGGCGGGTGGACAGAACTGGATAATTCTGGCTGGGGAAGAAGCGGGGCCAATATCAAATAAAATGGGCGGAATCTGGAACGTAATTGATTCCGAAGCTGTCACTATGGCAAGACTTCTGGATTCAGGAGAGATATCCCAGGTCAACAATACCAGGATTATCGTGGCAGGCCCGTATTATGGGTTCAGTGGTGCGGACTGGAACACAGGACTTGACAGGATAACTGACCTGTCTGGTTATGGTGAAGTTGAATTGGATGGTGAGCTGGAAACGGTCCTGCGGGAATTGGAAAAAAACGGCATAAAATTCATGACAAGTTCCAGGATGATTGGAAATTATGAGATATTGTATATTCTTTTTGATACCTGTATGTTCAATACAATCTCTACATTGTTTAATGGCCAGGAGATGACGCTTTCCAACAAGGTGAAAAGAGAAGCTTATGAACTGATAGAACTGAACTCCTTACAATACGAGACCACGGGGTGTGCAACAGAATATACTCATTACCTTAATCTTTCGTTTGCCATATCTGAATTCATACGTATTTTATTGACCTTGAAAGAAAAGGATGCCGAAAAATACCAGGATGAAGCCATATCTGAATTCGCCCTTTCCCTTACTCAACACGTATCTGTTTCCCTCCATTGCCATGAATTCGGGGTATTCTATACTATTGCACGGCTTGAAAAGATGGGATTGCCTATCAGGACCGTGGCTACCTTCCATGCCACGATACCGGGTCGTACAGCAGGGTACCGTGCCATAAACAAGATACAGAATAATGACGCGCGTTTCGATACAGGGGTCAATGAAGCATTTGCCAAACTGGAATCACTGGCATCATATGCTGATGCTGTGACCGCAGTGGGTGATTCCACGAGAAAAGAAGTGCGCCTGTTCTATGGTATCGATTCAATACTTGTGCGCAATGGTATTGAAACCATTGAAGGAAGCATGGACTGGGATAATAAAGAATTGTGCCGCAAGAGGATACAGGAGTTCCTGTCAGATAATCTCTACAAACATTTCAATGGAGAGAAGATTGACCCTGAAAAGATACTTCCCCTATTTACCATATCCAGGATCGAGCTTGAGAATAAGGGATATCCTGACCTGCTGGATGCACTTGTGGTGCACGACAGGCTGATCAAGAACCATATTCTTAGTGGCACCATGGACGATGATGTAAAGGTAGTCTGTTTACTTATCACAGCCCACGGCCCGAAGAACATGTCCCGTCTGCAGGAAGGTTTTCCGATAAACCTGCCTGTTGAAATACTGGATGGTGAAGAACTGAGGCTTAACCAGATGATACAGGAGCGCAATCTCCAGTGCGAAAACCTATCCCGGAATACGCGGTCTGTCGCAGCGTGCCTGTATCCACAGTGGATAGGTCCCAATGACGGTGGATTGAACATGACCTCTGCGGAATTAATGTCTGGATGTGTTGCAGGGATATTCCCTTCAAAGTACGACCCGTTCCTGTTGACCGGACTTGAAGCCGGAGCACAGGCTACTCCAAGCATTGTAAGCCGGGTTTGCGGGTTCAGTGATGCTTTGAAAACACTCAAGAGGCTTGTTGTGGGTATGGGAGGGGTCGTGGTGGTGGACAATATCAATATCTCACCCAACGAGACTGTTGTGGATTATGCTCTTGCAATGGATTATTTCACGAGCACGTATATCCAGGATAAAGTGAAATATAATCTGTTATGCCAGGAGGCATTTCAACTGGCCAGGGAAATGAACTGGAACATGCCTGCCAAACGTTATTATGAAATATTGACCGGGATAAAATCCGTTCAATGAACGGTAGAGGGAGAGGAATCGTTGAATATAGCTTTTGTAAGCATAGAATTTCCACCAAGGATATTTGGCGGCCTTGGTACGTATGTGACCAGTATGTCAGCCAAATGTGTTGAAATGGGGCACAGGGTATGGATATTCACACCTAACAATGGCAAAGAATTGCCATTACAGGAAACAATGGATGGGATTGAGGTGTACAGGCCCCGGTCAGTCTCATGTGTCGATACATTCAGGCATTTTGCCTCACCAGATACACTTGATAGGTGGGGGGAAGGCGGCATTGATTTTTTATGCGACCTTATCAGTTACAATCATTTATCTGCACATCTGCTGGAAGACCTGATGGAAACTGAACATATAGATATATGCATAGCACATGACTGGCTCGGGCTTCCGGCAGCCCTGTCTGTTAAAAGAGATACCGGGATTCCCATCATCTACCATATTCACAGTACAGAAGCCGGACGCTCGCTGGGTTCTCCCAATCCTCAACTTGTTTCCTTTGAGATGATGGGGATACAGCTTGCTGATACCGTGATCACCGTATCGCATGCTATGAAAGATGAACTGATAACAATGGGCGCTGACCCTGGAAAGGTCCACGTATGCCATAACGGCATCGATGCAAAGACATTCGCCCCATCACATATCGATAAAAGACAACTATCATTAACACGTAAGCAGTACAATATAGCACCGGATAATGCGGTCATCCTTTTTTTGGGCCGGCTGGAACAGGTGAAGGGGCCTGATAAACTTGTCAAGGCAATGTCAGAGGTAATCGAATCAAACCCAGCGGCCAGACTGGTTATGGTTGGGAGCGGTACGCAGGAAGGTCTGATAAGGGATATGATAACACAATATAGTCTTGACCACCATGTTTTTATCAATACATCATTTTTAGACGATATCTCGAAGATACACCATTATGCAATGGCAGATGTATGCGTTTTTCCAAGCCTGTACGAGCCTTTTGGTATAGTAGCGCTCGAAGCTATGGCTATGGAGAAACCTGTGGTTGCGGGGGCCCGGGGTGTGAGCGGGCTTAGGGAGATAGTGATAACCCCACCAGCGAGCAGACCCACAGGCATGCATGTAAACCCAATTGACCCCGGAGATATTGCATGGGGTATCAATACGGTATTACATGACCGCGATGTTGCCAGACTTTGGGGGAAGAACGGACGCCAGCGTGTACTCGATACTTTTTCCTGGAACAGTATTGCAAAAAAGACCTTGAAGATCTATGAAGGGATAATAAATGCCTGAACTGAGAAAACATTATTTTTTAGAGGAATACTGTATCATAGCAGCAGAACGTGGCAGGAGACCTTCGGATTTTGTATCGCAACCTGAACTATCAGGTATAACGGATTGTGCGTTCTGTGGTGGTAATGAAGATAAGACACCGCCTGCTAATGCAGTTTACCGGGCCGGAAAGGTGCTTAAGGATGATGATGGAGAGCGTGTAAAAGAGTGGCAGATACGTTGTATTCCGAATCTATACCCTGCTTTGAGTCAAGATGCAGTCCCGTTTGAAGCATCATCAGTGCGGCAACAGGAAGGATGGCAGGTTCAAAACGGATACGGATTCCATGAAGTCATTGTGGAATCTCCACTACATAGCAAGACATTACCTGATCTCACAGACGATGAGATTGGGCTTCTCATGCGTGCATACCGGGACCGCGTTGCATATTACCGTTCTCAACGAGGTATCGTATATGTCTCCCTTTTCAAGAATTCGGGCAAGAGTGCGGGTGCATCCCTTGAACATACTCATTCTCAATTGATCGCCCTGCCGGTACAACCTCCCATACTTCAACAGGAACTGGATGTCATGGCTCATCTTGATAAATGCCCGTATTGCACGATTGCCAGAACCGAATGCGGATCTCCACGACTGGTGACCAGGAACAGGGATTGGGTTGCGTTCACGCCTTTTAGTTCAAGGTTCCCCTTCGAGGTCTGGCTGTTGCCTTTTAAGCATGTACCAGACCTTGTCGCATGTCCGGAAATCGTTCTTGGGTCGCTGGGAATCATTTTGAGGGAAGTGATGAGAAAATATAGACGACTGCTGGGTGAAATGTCCTATAATTACCTGTTCTTCCAGGGTCCTGGACCTTATCACCTGAACCTGCGCATCCAGCCAGTACTCACAACGGTTGCAGGTTTTGAGAAAAATACCGGTATCTTCATCAATACCATGGCTCCGGAACAGGCAGCAGCAGACCTGAGAAACATCACCGGGATTAAGTGAGCACAAGTCTTATTATTCAATATGACATTATAATAATCGTAACTATTCCTTTTTTGGGGGAAAGGATAGTTAATGGGAGTTAAGTAATGGAATCTTTAAGAATTGGAATGTTCTCATGGGAGAGTCTCTACTCTATTAAAGTAGGAGGTATAGCACCGCATGTTACTGAGATTGCCGAATCTCTGGCCAAGAGAGGACATGAAGTGCATATTTTTACCCGCCGTGGTAGTTGCAATGAATATGATGAAATAAACGGCGTACACTACCAGCGGTGCGACCATGATATCTCAGGCAGTATTGTAAACCAGATGGATGCAATGTGCGATGCCATGTACGAGAAGTTCGGGGAGGTCAAAAAGACCTTCGGGGATTTTGATATTATTCACGGTCATGACTGGCATCCGGTCAATGCACTCAATCGTATCAAGCAGCACTATGATCTTCCCTTTGCAATGACCTTTCACAGCACTGAGTGGGGCAGGTGTGGCAACCAGTTCAGTTCATCATGGGAATCACATGCAATATCGCACAGGGAATGGCTGGGAGGATATGAAGCTTCAAATGTCATCATTACCACACCCCAGTTCAAACAGGAGGTCCAGGATATCTACCACATACCAGATGATAAAATATCCGTTATCCCCAACGGTATCTTCCCGGGGAAGATCCAGAAGAAGGTGGATGCCGGGAAGGTAAAAGAACAACATGGTATCCATCCTTTTGCTCCAGTAGTGCTTTTTACCGGACGCATGAGTTACCAGAAAGGAGCTGATATGCTGGTCGAGGCTGTGCCTAAGGTATTACAGCAGCATTGGGATACCCAGTTCGTGTTTATAGGCGAAGGTGAGATGAGAATGCATTGTGAAAATATGGCCCGTGCCCTGGGAGTTTATGATTCGTGTCATTTCCTTGGTTATGCACCTGATGAGACACTTTCCAGCTGGATGAATGCCTGCACCATGACCTGTGTACCCAGCCGGAACGAGCCATTCGGGATAGTGGTCCTTGAATCGTGGGATGCCTGCAAACCTGTTATTGCAACGAATGCCGTCCACCTTGTAGATAATTTTTCCAACGGAATTGTGAGTTATCAGACTCCGGATTCGATTGCGTGGGGGATTAATTATTCCCTTGACGGTTCGGAGTCATCAAGTAAAATCATGGGTTTGAACGGCAATAAGCTGGTCAAGACCAGGTATAACTGGAAGACCATCGCAAAGAATACTGAATATAGTTACAGGAACCTGACTTAGGATTGGAGGGATACCATGGAGGAATTTACATCAAGAATCGGTGAAGCGGCAGGTGCCACATTCAACGAACTGGTAAAAGGAGATACAAGCCTAACAAAGCTTAAAACTGGCCTTGCAGAGTTGGGTTTTGATGCAAACATCTCTGCTATGGCGATTGGGTGGCTTGCAAGGGAAGATAAGGTCGTTATTGTGAAAAATGGTAAGGTCTGGAACATCAGGCTTAGATGACCTCAACGGTAAATTATCCATACGTATGTGGGAATAAGCTGAGAGTGATACCTGATATTGCAAAGCTTACCGAATTATCCATACGTATGTGGGAATAAGCTGAGAGTGATACCTGATATTGCAAAGCTTACCGAATTATCCATACGTTTGTGGAAATAAGGGCTGGTTTTCCCAACAGTACAGCGGTAAGTACTCGAGTTGATTTGAGCTTGGTAAAGATTTTTGTTATGTTGAAATAAATCATGTGGATAATACCATTAATATACATGCCATCATAGTCTGTTCACTTATTCCAGCATACATTTCCGGAGATATGAAATGGAAGACCGGATTGTGATAACCGCAAAAAGACTTATCAAGACCTATAATGGCCAGAGGGCAGTTGACGGTATCGATTTCCAGGTAGGCAAAGGCGAAGTCTTTGGCATCATAGGGCCTAACGGCGCTGGCAAGACCACTACTCTGAAGATGATAAGCGGTCTTATCCCGCCCACACAGGGACAGACGTTGATGAACGGGCAGGTTGTAAGCATTGACAATATCGCTATAAAAAAAATCATCGGATACCTGCCGGAAGATTCCCCCCTGTACGAGAACATGAAGACACGGGATTATCTCAGGTTCTTTGCAGCTATCCACGATATAGGGAAGGAGGAAGCTGACAGACGTATCGACAAGCTGCTTCAACAACTCAACCTTAAGGAAGGTAACAAGCGGCTGGGAACGTTCTCAAAAGGCATGAAACGCAAGGTGGCAATTGCCAGAAGTCTGATAAATGACCCTCAGATACTTATATACGACGAACCCGCGTCAGGGCTTGACCCCCAGACAGCCCATTATATCATCGGCTTTATCAGGACCATGAAAGACAGGGGCAAGACCATTATATTCAGCGGACATAACCTGGCGCAGGTCGAAAATATCTGTGACAGGGTCCTTATTATGAAAGGTGGGATTGTTGCTGCATACGGTACGATCGCTGAATTAAAGGAGCAGTACGGGACCACCACATACAGCATTACGTACGAATCCGGGGGGAGCACACAGATACAGACAATCAGGGACATGGATGAAATGAACCGCGCGGTCAGGGATATCGTCAACGACGGGGGGAGTATCACTGATGTGTCTGTTGAGGAATCTGACCTTGAGGAGATATTTTTAGGATTGGTGGGTGTTGGGGATGAGTAATAATCTCTATTCAGGATTCGATAAATTCTTCAATTACTTCAATAAATCTGTAAAGGTCATCAGTTTCTTCCTTCAGATGCACATAAACCCGGTTATCATCCACTTTACCATATCTATGTACAAGGAGATTCCTGAAGCTGATCATGTCCTGCAATCTTGGCGATAGTTTTTCAGGGATAATCTTGTTCTCGGTTAGCTTGCTTATCGCGTCCCGGTTATCTTTAGGAAGCGTAAGACCTTTTCCAGCAATTATCAAGTTACAAATATCCAGCACATCCTGACACGCAAGCTGAAATGTACTTTCACATGCCCTCCTGGTAATTCTTTGCACAAGATAATCATCCATTATATCCGGAAGGTCTTCTTCAAGTTCAATGAGGTAACTTTGAAGTTCATTCAATTTGTCCTTTATTCGTTCAATATCCAATGTTAAATCAATTTTTACTGACCTTTTTCTTCATGCGTTCCTTCATCGCACTGTTGTAGTATTCCCTGTGTCTTTTGTAATCGCTGTATTCAAAATCATTTTCTTTTAAAAGCGTTAACACATAGTACATTTCTCGTGTATGCAACACGTGACCTTCCTCAAATATCCTTTTTCTGATATGTATTGGTAAGTCAAAAAAAACAGAGATGTCGACATTATCGGGTACAATGGATTCTATGGATAACCGTTCACGCAGGTCCAGTTCTTTTGAAGGAATTATGCAGAGGTCTATGTCTTTTCCCTGAACACCTCTTGCCCTTGAGCCGAAGAGAATAATACTGTGGATACTATCGAAACTTTTCAGTACTTCGATAGTTTCATTGATTTCATCGTCAATTTTTCCAATCATGCTTCTCATCTGTATTATTACTCCCCTATAGGGTATATGTCAATATAGTACCTGGTTTACTATAAAAGGAACCTGTACCGATTAATTACCACAGTATCGGTTCATCTACGTTTATATATATAAACCACATATCTGAATACCATGATGGGCAACACCTTCGGTAAAGCATTTTCAATCACAACCTGGGGCGAAAGCCACGGTCCCGCTGTTGGCGTGGTCATTGACGGTTGCCCCCCCGGACTGGAACTCTCAGAAGCTGACATCCAGCATGAACTGGACCGCAGGCGTCCGGGCCAGAGCGAGATTTCCACACCCCGTAAGGAAGAGGATAAAGTCGAAATAGTATCCGGATTGTTCGAAGGTAAGACCACAGGCACGCCCATTGCCATGCTGGTCAGGAACCGGGACGCTGACTCCAGCACATATGACAGAATTAAGAACACGCCACGCCCCGGTCATGCCGATTATACCTACCAGGTGAAATACGGCATACGAGACCACAGGGGTGGTGGACGCTCATCTGCCAGGGAAACGATCGGGCGGGTGGCAGCCGGTGCCGTTGCAAAGAAGATACTGGCACGTCATGGGATTGAAATACTGGCCCATGTAATCGAACTGGGCGGTATCAGGGCTTCACCGGTAACGGTGGATGACATCAGATCCATTGTGGAATCAAATCCGGTACGCTGTGCCGACCCCGAAGCTGCCAGACTTATGCTTGAACGGGTCAAACAGGCCCGGGGAGCAAAGGATAGTGTTGGCGGGGTCGTTGAGATACTGGCACTCGGTGTACCGCCAGGACTGGGTGAACCTGTGTTCGATAAACTGGACGCTGACCTGGCAGGGGCCCTGATGGGAATCGGTGCTGTTAAGGGCGTGGAGATAGGGGCGGGTTTTTCCGCAGCCACCATGACAGGCAGCCAGATGAACGACCCTTTCGATATACAAAATGGCAGGGTGGTATGTTCCACCAACAATGCCGGAGGCATCCTGGGTGGCATTTCCAGCGGAGAGACTATTATTTGCAGGATCGCGGTCAAACCCACACCGTCCATCGCCCGGCCACAGAATACCGTGGATATGTCTGATATGTCCAGAACCGAAATAATCATAGAAGGACGGCACGACCCTACAATCCCGCCAAGGATCGTACCTGTGGCTGAAGCTATGATGGCTCTGGTACTGGCTGACCACATCCTGCGTTCATAATAATCTTCCAATCGGGTAAGGACAGGACTATGCTATGGCTTCATAGACCGTTTGTTCACTCTCTTCCGGAGGCATGCTTTTCCCGACCTCGAACCTTGGGAAACTGGCAATATCAGACTTGAGCTCTTCAAAAATATCGTACTTGGGACTGATTATGATAATGTGTGCCGGTGGATGTATCCTGGATAGATTTCCTATGGCCACACTTGGGATGGTTTTAAGGGGAACCACGGCGGCTGAACGGCATTTGTTCCTTAATTGTGTACAAAGGACTTCAGTGAGTATTTCATCTGCATAATCCGAAGTTATGTATTTCGGTACGTCTGAGAACACCATCCTGCCATATCTCCTCAGATCCAGTAAGGCAGTATTTACTTTCGTAGCACTATCGGCCCTTACCACTGCAAAAGATTCCATTTTTTTCACTCCACACTAGTGAAGTGTTTAGCAACAAGCACTATAAATTTTTATCTATATGGTCACGCACATTTAACTCTGTCAACCTTTTCGTAGATAAATGAAATAAGGTCATTGAAGTCTTCCATTTCTTCAATTTCGGATTTTTTCAAAAGCACGGTATTATCCACACATTCCGTCTTGCACTCACCATTTACAATGAACATTGACTGAGCTTTTGTAACTTCTGAGATACTGCTCATCAGTTTTGCTCTTTTTACCATTGCACTCGTATAATCGCTAAATCCAGTAAGGATAATGGGCATGTTCTTATTTTTACTGCTGTTCGTGTGCTCAAATGAGACTGCATTGAAGGGTGCCTGCGACACAGGCATGACATCCATATCCAAACTCGATAATATTGATCTTATACTTATGCCGGGTTCTGTTTCAACCGGATTTGTCCTATTTTTCAGTGCTTTGTTATCAACATTAAGAAAATCGATTGCAATGGCTATTGCCTGATTGAACATTTCCTCAAGCCGTATCACCATATCAACTGACATGTCCATACCATCTTCTTCGTATTTGCTGATAGACCGTCTGGACACCCCCAGTTCAGAAGCCAGGGCACCGATGGAGAGGTTTGAATACAAACGCATCTCATGCAATACGTGACCGTCCACGTTCACATAGAGCCCTCCCGGAGCAGCATATACTATGGGAGGTACTTCTTCCACGAAATAATCATACAGGGTGTCGATGTTAATGGCAGGTATGCCGTACCTGTAATAGACCACACCTGATTCCAGGGAATGGTCCCTGCTCTTCTCACCGATAACTAATGGAGTTCCATCAAGGTATTCCGACAGCTGCAGCATCTCCTGTGCAGTGTCTTCTTTCAGGCCGTCCACGTTGGAGAGTACCTTTATAAGCAGCAGTACATCATCATTTCCCGCTGCGATATCAAAACTCCGTGGCCTGATATTACAGCGATCTGAGATTGTATGGCCGCTTTTTTGTAAGATGACAATGGCCTGGTTAATCAATTTTTCTTTTGTCATGATGCCGGGTTTATGTAATAATTCATAATAGAATATTTATATCAATACATATTCGTATATAAAAGGATTTACACCATGACAATAACCAGAGTCCATGTTTTGATCACAGGAAGGGTGCAGGGTGTTTATTTCAGGCAACATACGCAGGAAAAGGCATTGGAACTGAGATTGAAGGGCTGGGTCCAGAACCGTATGGATGGTAACGTAGAAGCGGTATTTGAAGGTGCTTCTGCACAGGTGAACGAGATGATACATTGGTGCCAGACAGGCCCGGTACATGCTAATGTTACCAATGTGCAGGCAGACTGGGAAGAGCCAGCAGGAGAAACCGGACCGTTCAGGATCAAATACGATTAATCTCTTGATTTCGGTTTTGCAGAACCCTTTTATATCTCCTTTAATAATATATTGATGAGGCCAGTAACTCTATGGATAAACTCATTATCTGCATTGACAGGGATGATGATATCGGGTTCAAAACCGGGGAACAGAGCCCGGTGGTCGGCAGGGTAAAAAATCTCGAAGTGGCAAGTAAACTTGGCATCGCCGACCCCGAAGATTCAGATACCAACACTATATTTGCGGGTGTCAAGTTGTATGACCAGCTCAAGGAAGAAGAACTTGACGTTGAAATTATTTCAATTGCAGGCGACCGTGATGTTGGTTTGATCTCAGACCTGAAAATAGCGGACCAGATGGATGAGATATTAAAGAAATACAACGCGCGAAGTATCATCCTGGTCTCGGACGGGGCTGAGGACGAATCAGTGCTGCCAATATTGGAATCCAGGATCAAGGTTGACGGGGTCCACAGGGTCATTGTCAAGCAGAGTGAGAACCTGGAAAGTACCTATTACCTCTTGAAAACGGCTTTTGATGACCCGAAGATATCACACACCTTCTTTGTACCCATAGGACTGGCAGCCCTCATATATTCCATCTTCCTGTTTGCCGGTGACCCGAAATACGCCTGGGCAGCCATTCTGGGTGCTGTTGGTGTATATATGCTGTACCGCGGTTTTGGGTTTGATGATGCCCTTGAACAGTTCAAATCACAGTTGAAACATTCCCTGGTATCAGGGAAGTTCTCGTTCATCACCTACTCGGTAGCATTGATACTCACTCTGGCAGGCACGATCTTTGGTGCCATCAAATTCTGGGAGTTCTATACCCGTACAGATATTTTTGTAGGAATTATAGTCCTGTTCATGGTATTCATCAACCAGATAGTCTGGTGGTATGTAGCTGCGGGGTGGATCGCCTCTATTGGTCGTATGGTGGACACTCATTTAGAGGGGAAGAATTATAAACGCAACTGGCCCTACCTTTTCTTTATGTTCTCATTGGGTCTGCTGATGTGGGGTACCAGCACCTTCATTCTTTCCATGAGCTCAAATGTTGATGAGTATTTCGTCTCGTCCGACACAGGACGTAACCTTCTTGTGCTTTCGATAGTGGGAACAGTGGTCGTATCGCTTATAGGTATATGGATATCAACAAGGACTTCTGATGCCACTCCGGAAACAGCATGACATCGATGCCGTTCTTATCGGCGGGGTGGGTTTTCGTCCTGAAGAATATGGGTTCAGGGATATTGAAGTTACCACACCGTACGGTATAGTGAAGGCAAAACAGGGAACTATTTCCCATAATGACAGGGAACTGGCACTGGCCCTGATCGGGAGGCATGCAAATAGTGGTAGTGCCAGGGGGGAACATCTGCCGCCTCACCGTCTCAATTACCGGGCAAATGTGTGGGCAGCAAAAGCACTGGGTACCGTGCGGGTGATTGCCACCAATTCGGTGGGTACCATGGGCGACCATCCACCAGGGAGTTTCCTGGTAGCGAATGATTTTATAGACCTGACCAGGTCAAGGGTCAATACTTTTTTTGATGAGGAGACCGTCCATGTGGATATGACCGAACCCTACTGTCCCGAGATAGGGAAATGTCTCACTGATGCACTGGAACGTCGCGGTCTTGCGGTCCAGAGAGGTGTGTATGTGTGCACCGAAGGACCGCGGTTCGAGACTGCGGCCGAGATACGGATGCTGCAGTCCTTCGGGGATGTTGTGGGTATGACGGGATTGCCTGAAGTGGTCCTTGCGAGGGAATTGGGGCTATGCTATGCGACACTGTGCATAATTACGAATCGGGCTTGCGGTTTTGCTGGCAAGAAACTGACTGCAGATGAAGTCCTGGATATGCTGGATAAACAACAGGAATTGCTTCGTACCGTTATCCTGGACGCAGTCGCGTTATTGCCGGAACAGAGGGATTGTGACTGCCAGTATGCGACACATGGCGCGACCATCAGTTAGTCCGTTGAGGTACGTTCATGCATTCTGATGGCTTCTTCTATGGTAAGCTGGTCTTTTGCTACTTTGCGTGCCAGGTCACGGGGTATGCTGGCCTTGCCGTTAGATAGGTTTCGGCTCATTTCCTGTATGCGTTTTATTTCACCAATTGAGGGTTCAAGGTCCTGTATGCCCGGTGGAATGCCTTTGAGCCTGGCGATATTTATGGCTGCTATGATATCAGAGATCTCAGAGCCGTGTACCCCGCGACCCATTGCAGGTGTGGTCCCGGTCTCGTCAACCAGTTCCACCCGCACTCCAAGGTCAAGGAGGGAATTGGACAGATGCGCACTGACCAGCCGTGCTCCATGCCCTATTCTGACGATACTGTTTTCGGGCGGGTAATTTTCAAGTACCTGTTTGACCACACCCAGGACCTGACGAGGGGGTATGCGGTATATTGCTATCACCATGTCATCTTTCAGCACAGCAACACCCGGGATCTTGCCAGGGTCTATACCGATGATGATCTGGCCTTTCCCGTTCTTGCTGTTGAGCATCTGCAGTGCTGCATTGACGGTTGATTCGGCGTTCTCGCTAAAGATGACGATTTTGTCAGAATTAAAATCGATCTTGCCTGATTCGCTGGCTGATGTGATGACCGAACCTATATCCGGGGGGATGGGGTCTGAAAAAGAGAGCACCAGGGTGTCTATACTTCTGAATTTTGTTACCTCCAGTATGGACTGGAATATGGTAAAATCATCAGTGATAAGTGCGATTCGTTTAGACCTGGGATACCCTCCGGGAATTGACGGAAAAGGTATTGGTTTCAGGACATATAAATATAGTATGTTCGTGTGTGCCCGTTACCGGGCACGTAGTGGACGGTCAGATCGCCATGGCCTCCAATGTCGCGGTTGGAGCAACAGGTAGTGCATCCCTGATCCCGTAGAGGCTCTGCCTGGCATCTTTGAAATAGAATCTTTCTTCCAGGAAACCTTCATCCTTGAGCCTGGACAGTGCATATCGTACTGTCCTGGGTGGAAGGTAACTTTCCCGGACAATTTCTTTTTGGGTCAGAAGGCCGCTGTATTCCAGCACCTTAAAGACCAGTTTGGCAGAAGGTGGGAGTTCTTCAATCTGTTTTGAAGAAAATTGTTCATATGGCTGTGCATTTAACTCTGGGTTATTGACGACAAAAACGATCCCTCATTTTTATTTTCACCTAGTGAGTTAACGGTGTTAACTGATATAAGGGTTGTGTTATAGTTGAGGTTTTTTGAATGTTGGGTGTGTTGATGGTATGAATCTCAGGTTCATGCTGTGATGCACTGGGATATCGATTTTTACATACCGAATAACCGAAACAGTTATATTTGTTTGCATTGTTAAATATTGTAGCCAGTGGGTTTACCCACACAGTAACATTATAAATGAAATAAAGGATTCAATAGGAAGACTATGATGATACAAGTGCCGGACAATAGGGACAATCGCCATGCTGGGGGTTACTACAGGCCCTGTGACTTAAGTCCGGGGTATAGTGACTGCGGGATGGGTGAACTGCGCATCTTTTTGGTTTAAAATCATAGACATAGCTAAATAGAAAACTCTATAAACGAGTTAACAATTCAAATTATAAATTTCTGTGAGATGATTCAAATGAAGAAATTGTTGATAATTTGTATTCTGATTGTTAGTATGATTTTTCTTTCTGGTTGTATAAATGAAAAACCAGAAAGTGTATTGGAGAAGGAAGT